>NZ_JBFAXK010000036.1:0-74576 GCF_040680715.1 Nocardia sp. NPDC051981
ATATCGACCGGATCGACCCAGTTGTTGGTCGGCCCGGCATCGGCCTTGTTCGCCGAGCAGATGAAAGTCCGGTCCTCCACCCGTGCCACATCATCAGGATCAGAGACACACCAGAAGGAGTTGGGCTTGGCCGACAGCGGGACGAAGGTCCCCTTGGCCACCAGCTCGGCAGTGAGCCGATCCCATTCGTCGCGGGACCCGTCGCAGTAGACGATGCGCTCGGGCGCGGTCAACTCAGCGACCTCCGCGACCCAGGCCAGGATGCCGGGATGGTCGGTCGGCGTGGTGGCAACGGCGGCGAGGGGACGTTCAAGCACGGCGAGCCTCTCTGAAGGAAACACTAGGTTTTTAGTTTAGAAAACACGCAAGCAGAAAGGCGGGCGGGGCCGCCGGACGGGTGCCGGGAAACCCGCTAAGCGGGCTGTTCGAGCGCCTCGGCTTGGCCGGAGACCACGCCGGTGAGGATCGCGCGGGCCACCGCGAGCAATTCGGCGACCTGCGGCGAGGTCAGCGCGTAGGTGACCGAGAGTCCCTCCCGGCGGGCGGTGACCAGACCGGCCCGCCGCAGAATGGACAGCTGCTGGGACAGATTCGCGGCCTCCACCCCGATTTCAGTGAGCATCTCCGAGACCGCGTGCTCCCGCTGACTGAGCAGTTCGAGCACTCGGATGCGCACGGGATGGCCCAGAGTTTTGAAGAAGTCCGCCTTCATCTGATAGAGCGGCCGTTGCATTCCTGGCACCTGCGAGCCACTCCTTCCACTGGCGGCGGATCATCCCTGCGCACGACCCGCCCGGCAATTGCAGAGATTAGCAACCAGGCCAATCAAGGCTTACGCGCCCCGGCGTGGCACGGGCGTGCGGCGACCGCGCGTGTCGGCCAGGGATGAACCGTTTTGCCCAGCGGTGAGATTCCGCGTGCGTGGTACGTTCGGTCGTTCGCCGGACCGCCTACCAGAAAGACCAACCGTGCCCCTCGCCACCCTGAACGGCATCCGACTCAACTACGACGTCACCGGCAGCGGGCCATTGGTCGTGCTGGTCATGGGCACCGGCAGCCCGGGCCGGGTGTGGCGCACGTATCAGGTTCCGGCACTGGTGAAGTCGGGCTTCCGGGTCGCCACCTTCGACAATCGCGGCATCGCGCCCTCGGAGGAGAGCGCGCACGGCATGCGCATCGAGGATCTGGTCGCCGACACCGCCGCCCTCATCGAACACCTCGGCGGCCCAGCACATGTGGTGGGCACATCCCTGGGTGCGCGCGTGACACAGGAGCTCGCGCTGGCGCGGCCGGAGCTGGTGCGCAAGGCGGTCATGCTGGCCACCACCGGACGGCCGCATCCGCTGGCGAGCACGTTGAGCCGCGGCGAGCAGGCCCTGCAGGAGCAGGGCGTGAAACTGCCGCCGGAATACGCGGCGGCCATCAAGGCGATGCTGAACCTCTCCCCGCACACGCTCGAGGCCGACGACCAGGCCCAGCAGTGGCTCGACATCTTCGAGTACTCGGCGAGCGCGACGGAACCCGCACCCGGGGTGCTGGCCCAGATGCGCATGGACCGCTCCGGCAATCGGCTTGCCGACTACGCCCGGATCACCGTCCCCAGCCTGGTCGTCGGATTCGCCGACGATCGCATGCTGCCACCGGTTTTCGGCCGGGAGGTGGCCGCGGCGATTCCGGGCGCGCGCTTCGTCGAGATCGAGAAGTGCGGCCACTACGGGTATCTGGAACGCCCCGAGGAGGTCAACCGCACCATCATCGACTTCCTCGCCGACGAGCACGCCTGAACCCCAGCGGATTCCGGCCGCACCCCGGAGAGAGGCGCCGGACAGCGCTAGGGCGCACCGAGTTCGGCGGCGATCGCGCCGGCCAGCAGGGTACGGGCCCGGTCGAGGGTGAGCGAGCCGCTGTGCCAGCGCTCGCTCAGACCCTCGACCAGGGCGGTGAGGCGTTCCGCGACGGCCGCCGCGTCGAGATCCAGTGGGATGGAACCGGTTTCCTGACCGTGCAGGATGAGCGTCTCCACATCGGAGTTCCAGGATTCGGTGCTGGCCCGGAGCGGTTCGCGCAGTGTGGGATCGAAGGCCGCGCTGGCACGCAGTTCGCCCCAGGCGACGCTGTTCTCGCGGACCTCGTCGGTGTCCTGCAGTTCCAGCAGCAGCATGCGCTCGACCTGTTCGCGCGGGTCCACGAGGTCGGCGAAGGCCTCGTCGGTGTAGGACTCCGCCCGGTGATTGATGTGCTCGAGAGCCGCGCGCAGGATGCCCGCGCGGTCCTTGAAGTGGTAGTAGATCAGCGCGGTGGACACGCCCGCGGCGGCGGCCAGTTTCTCGACGCGCAGTCCGCGGACTCCGTCCTGCGCGATGACGCGAACGGCGGCTTCCAGAATCTGGATCTGACGGTCCGACACGATTCCTCACTCTAGAACGATTGCGCGGCCGGTCCGGAACGGGCGGCGTCCCCGAACCGGCCGCGCCCCGGCGAATTACAGGCTTCACCGGGAGCTCGGATGCCTCAGTCGACGGGTTCCTGCTGGGTGGTGCAGTGGATGCCACCGCCACCGGCCGCGATGGCGTCGATATCGATCTGCACCACGGTCCGATCCGGGAACAGGCGCCGCAGCGTGGACTGCGCCGCCGAATCGGCCTCGGGGTCACCGAATTCGGGGGCGATGACGCCGCCGTTGCAGACATAGAAGTTGACGTACCCCGCGGCGAAGTCGTCGCCCGCGCCCCGGTAGCGCAATTCCGAAGGCGCTTCGAGGGTTTCGATCTCGAGCGGGCGGCCCTGCGCGTCGGTGGCATTGTGCAGGATGTCGAGGTGACGGCGGGTCACGTCGTAGTCGAAGGACTCCTCGTTGTTGTCGAGTCCCGCGACCACGACGCCGGGGCGGGCGAAGCGGGCGTAGAAATCGGTGTGGCCGTCGGTGATGTCGTGCCCGGCGATGCCCGGCAACCAGATCACCTTCTTGATGCCGAGCAGATGCTCGAGCTCGGCCTCGACGTCGGGCTTCTTCCAGCCCGGATTCCGATTGTTGTTCAGCACACAGGATTCGGTGATGAGCGCGGTGCCCTCGCCGTCGACCTCGAGGCCGCCGCCCTCGAGCACCAGATCGGTGTGCACGGTCTCCACCCCGGCGCGGCCGTCGACCACGGTGGCGACCTTGGCGTCGCGGCGGTGCTGCTGTTTGCCGCCCCAGCCGTTGAAGTTGAAGTCGACGCCGGCCTTGGTGCCGTTGCCCCGCACGAACACCGGGCCGGTGTCGCGCATCCAGAGGTCGTCGAGGTCGGCGACGATGAGCTCGACATTCGCGCCGCCCAGCAGGTTTCGCGCCATCTCGAGTTCGTCCTGGCGCACCAGCATGGACACCGGTTCGAAGCGGGAGATGGTGGCGGCTATGGTGGCCAGGTTCTGGCGGACCTGCGGCAGCAGCTGCCTGCCCCAGATGGCTTCGCTCGCGCCGAAAGCCATCCAGGTGCGCTTGTGGGGCGCGCCCTCATCGGGCATCACCCAGGAGCGGCCGTCGCTGGGCGTGGAGGACGAGGTGTCGCCGCTGAACCACGACGAGATCGGCCCGTCGCAGCCCGCGAGCAGCAGCCCGCCCATGGTCAGAATCCCGGATCGCATGAACCGGCGTCGTTGCATCTCGCAGTCTCCTTGTGTGAGGGGCACGGCGCGGCGTTTCCCTCTCCGGCGCGCTGAATCCGCTGAACCCGCTGGTAGGACGGCCGTCCGCACACGACGACCCCGAGCCGGGCACCAAGGACTGTATTCCTGACTGAATTTTCAGTCAAGAAACGCGGCGCAGGTCACCCGGCATGCGCGGGCCCCGCAGCGGTTCCTCGCGACGGTCGACACGCTCACCGACGACCGGATCGGCGGCGCCTCGCTGATCCCGCCGTGGACGCGGGGCCATGTCATCGCGCACCGCGCACCGCGCACCGGGGAACTGCGGACGCCGGAGACGCTGGTACCGATGCGATTGCGGGAATTGGAGATCCACCATGCAGACCTGAATGCCGGATATTCGTTCTCCGACATCCCCGAATCCGCGGCGCGCTGGATTCTCGACGACATCACCGACGCGCTCTCCGGCCGGGTGTCCGACGGCCCGGCCCTGCGGCTGCGAGCCACCGACAGCGACTTCCGCCGTGAGCTGCAGGGGACGGGCACCCGTCGCCGATCGGCATCACGGGCACGCAGGCCGACCTGCTCGGGTGGCTCAGCGGCCGGATCCCGGCCGCCGCGACCCGTCTCACCGCCGCGGGCACCGACACCGTACCGCCGGCCCCGACCTGGATCTGACCACCCCGAATTCGGTCATCCCGCTCCCACCCGGCCGCGACGCCAGTCAGACTCGAAAACTATGACCGCCCTTCGCATTACCGCCCCGCTGGCCGCCGTCCTCGTGATCGCCGGCGCCGGGGCTGTCGCGACAGGTCCGCCCGCGGCGCCCGCACGGGCGTACGGACCGGCGTCGTGCGTTCCGGGGAATCCCACCCAGCCCACCTCCGAGCTGTTCGCCACCACCAACACCGCCACCATCACCGACCCGGCCGATCCCCGGCTGAGCGACCGGTTGTCGCAGTTCGAGCTGGAGGTGGACGCGACCGCGCTCACCGAACTGGCGCTGCCCGTCGGCTCGGAACTGCTGGACGGGGTGTTCTGGTCCTCGGACACCGGGGCGGTCACCTACGAGCGGTCCCGCCAATTCCAGCTGGCCTGTACCGATTTCAAGAATCTGTGCTGGGTCGCCGACGACCTGCGGGTGCGCTACAACCAGGAATCGGTGCTGACCTTCGAGTACCTGCCCGGCGACGACGTCCGCGCCGATGGCTTCACCGTCAACGTTCCGCGCATCGACCGCACCCGCTTCCACGATGCCCTGGTCGCGGATCCACTGGTGCGTGACCGGCTCGGCGGCGGATCGGTCACCGAATCGGGCGATCTGGTGCTGGTGGCCGACCGCGCCGATCAGGATCTGGTGCGGAATTTCGTGACCGGACTCGGCGGCGCTTGGAACGACGGCCAAGTGCGTTACGGCGATCGCGAATTCGTGCACGGCACCGGTACGGCCGCTCTGGCGTGCCAGCTGTGATCGCCTGAGGGCATCGCTGTCATCTGCATGGTCCTATGGTGAGACCAGTATCCTCGGGGGATGAAGCGTACGTCGTTCGCGCGGTGGCCCTGCTCGGTCGCCCGGACCATGGATCTGCTCGGGGACTGGTGGACGCCGCTGGTGCTGCGTGAAGCCTTCTACGGGGTGCGGCGATTCGACGAGTTCCAGCAGGAATTGGGAATCGCCCGCAATACGCTCAGCGATCGGCTCAAGCGGCTGGTCGAGGAGGGGCTGCTCGAGAAGCGGCCGTACCACACCGAACCCACCTGGTACGAGTACGTGCTGACCGAGAAGGGCCGCGACTTCTGGGATGTGCTGTTGGTGATGTCGCGGTGGGGCGATCGCTGGCTGGCCGACGCGGACGGGCCGCCGGTGATCCTGAACCACACCGCGTGCGGTCACGACACCCAGCTCAAGGTGGTGTGCGAGCACTGCGATCAACCGATGCCGATCGAGGAGTCGCGGCTGCGCATGGGGCCCGGCTATCCCGAGCGGCTGCGCGAGCGGCCCGATATCCAGGCGCGGTTCGCGCGGCAGGAGACCAAGTAGCTGTCCCGGATTCCGGGTGCCATCCCTAAATCATGCGTTGAACTGCATCGTCTATTTATGCAACCATCAAGCCAGTAGCAGCTTTCACAGCGAGGTGACGCATGGAGTGGACCGGCGCGAAGTATGCCGATGGACCGACGGCGCAGGCCGAGATCTGGATCGACGCGACGCCCGAGGCGGTGTGGGCGCTCGTCTCGGATATCGGGCTGATGCCGGAGATGAGCGCGGAACTGCAATCGGCGCACTGGATGCGGCCGGACACCCCGCCCGGGGTGGGCAGCACCTTCGTGGGCACCAGCCGGCACGAGGCGCTGGGCGAATGGTCGACGACCTCCCATGTCGTGCAATGGGATCCGCCGCACGTCTTCGCCTGGTCGGTCAGCGATCCCGAGAACCCCTCGGCCACCTGGCGTTTCACTGTCGAGTCCGCGGACGGCGGCACGACTCTGCGGCAGTGGGTCCGCATGGGCCCCGGCCGGTCCGGGCTGAGCATCGCCATCGAGGCCATGCCCGAGAAAGAGGAGAAGATCGTGTTCGTGCGCATGCGGGAATTCGAGGCCGCCATGCAGGCCGTGGTCGCCGACATCAAGCGCCGTGCCGAGGAGGGGACCCGCTGATGCGCACCGCCACCACCGTCGAGCTCTCCCGCGACTCCCAGCAGGTCATCGACTTCGTCCGCGAGGCCGAGACCATGGGCCTGGACATCTGCTGGGTCGCCGAGGCCTGGGGCTCCGACGCCCCCTCGGTGCTCGGGTACCTCGCCGCCCGCACCGATCGAATCCTGCTGGGCTCCGGCATCATCCAGGTCGGCACCCGGTCACCGGTGGCCATCGCCCAGGCCGCGCTCACCCTGGCCGAACTCTCTCAGGGCCGCTTCCTGCTCGGCCTGGGCTCCTCCGGCCCGCAGGTCATGGAAGGGCTGCACGGCGTCCCGTTCGCCCGTGCCCTTACCCGCATGCGCGAGACCATCGACGTCATCAAGCAGGCCACAGCCGGTGAGAAGGTCTCCTACCAGGGTAACACGATCCGAATCCCCTTGGACGGCAACAGCAAACCGATGCGGCTGTCGATCCCCGCCAACACCGGCATCCCGATCTACATCGCCAGCATGTCGCCCAGGATGCTCGAGCTCACCGGCCGGGTGGCCGACGGCTGGCTGGGCACCAGTTTCGTCCCCGAGGGCTCCCACGCCTACTTCGACCACCTCGACGCCGGCCTCGCCGCCGCCGGCCGCACCCGCGCCGACATCGATGTCTGCCAGGGCGCGGAGGTCGCGTTCTTCGACGACGAGGAAGCCGTCACCCGCCACATCGCCGGCCGAAAACTGGAGCTGGCCTTCAGCATCGGCGGCATGGGCAGCGAGAAGACCAACTTCTACAACGCCGCCTACGCCCGCCAGGGCTGGTCCGACGTCACCGGCGAGATCCGGCAACGCTGGCAGGCCGGCGACCGCGCGGGAGCAACCGCGCTGGTCACCGACGACATGATCCTCGCCACCACCCTGATCGGCACCCCGGACATGGTGCGACACCGGCTCCGGACGTGGAGCGACGTCGGCGTCGACACCGTCCGCCTCTACCCCGCGGGCGACACCCTCGACACCAAGCTGTCCAACCTCGCCCAGGCCCTGGACCTCGTCGCCGACCTCGACCACACCCCGATCAGCTCGCCGTCGCCCGCCGACTGACCTCGGCCGCCCGGCCCGGTTTCGGCCGGGGCACAGCCCTTTCCGCGATCGCCGCAGCGAGCGGGCTATCGCGGACCGGACAGCATAATCTCGATTCATGGTGCCGGGGACGAATGGGGCGGGATTGCCGCCGAGTCTGGTGGAGGTGGCGACCCGGCAGGTGCGGGCCGAGGTGCTCAGCGGGGTGTTCGAACCCGGGGAGCGAATCGGCGAGGAGGCGCTGTGCGCGCGGCTGGGAACCAGTCGCGCGCCGGTGCGGGAGGCATTGCGGCTATTGGCCCAGGAGGGGCTGATCGAGCATGTGCCGCGCCGGGGGTTCCGGGTCGCGGTGTGGTCGGCGACCGACATCCTGCAGCTGTTCGAGTTGCGGCGGGTGCTGGAGCGGCACGCCATCGAGAATGCTTTCCCGCTTGCGGCAGAGGGTGATCCGCTGCGCGAGGTGCGGGCGGCGCTCGAGGAGATGCGCGCGGCCGACGCCGCCGGAGACCTGTTCGAGCGCGACAATGCCCATCGGCGCTTCCATGCCGCCATCGTGGCGATGGCGGGCAACCGGCAACTGAATCTGGCGTATGAGCCGATCCTGTTGAAACTTCAGCTGCCGATGGCTCGCAACCTGCGCACCGAGGCGCGGATCGCGCAGCGCCGCAATGGCATTCGACGCCACGCCGAACTGCTGGCCGCCCTGGAGTCCGGCGACGCCGTCGTCGCCTGCGACGCGCTGGTGCGGCACGGCGAGCTGGCCTATCTGGACCTGGATATCCGCTAACACAGCGGATACATTGCGGGACCGCCGATTTCACACATTCTGTCGACAATCGACAGATGAGCACCACCGGTCCCACGGTCGTGGAGATTCTGGCTTCACACGAAAGCGGCAGCGGCTCGCCGACGCACACCGCCGCGCGGGTCGCCGACGCCCTCGCCGCTCGCGGCGCGGACGGCACCTGGATCACCCCGGTGCCACGTGAGCAGCTGCTGGCCGCCGCCGCCGAGATCGAACGCCGCCCCGGGGCGCGCACCCTGCCGCTGTACGGGGTGCCGTTCGGCGTGAAGGACTCCATCGACGTGGCGGGGTGGCCCACCACCCTCGCCTGTCCCGATTTCACCTACACGGCCACCGAGACCGCGCCCGCGGTCCAGCGCCTGCTGGACGCGGGCGCGCTGTTCGTCGGCAAGACCAACCTGGACCAGTTCGCGACCGGACTCAACGGCACCCGCACGCCCTACCCCATTCCGCGCAGCGTCTACGGCGGCGAATTGATCTGCGGCGGCTCCAGTTCCGGGTCGGCACGCGCGGTGGCGCTGGGCGAGGTGCCGTTCTGCGTGGCCACCGATACGGCCGGATCGGGCCGAGTGCCGGCCGCGCTCAACGGGATCCTCGGCTGGAAGCCCTCGCGCGGGCTGATCAGCACGGTGGGCCTGGTGCCGGCCTGCCGATCACTGGACTGCCTGTCCCTGATGGCGACCACGGTGGAGGATCTGGACCGGGTCTTCGAGGTGATCGCGGGCGTGGATTCGGACGATCCATGGAGCCGGGAGCGCGGGCCGCGTTTTGCCGGCGGGCGGGTGCGGGTCGGCCTGCCCGACGCGGCCGAACTGGAGTTCTTCGGCGACGAGGTCTTCCGGGCCGCCCATCTGGGCGTGCGAGATCGGCTGGGACGGTGCGGATTCGACTGTGTACCCACCACGCTGGAACCCTTTCTGGCCGCGGGCGAGCTGCTGTACCAGGGTCCGTGGGTGGCCGAGCGGCTGGTGGAGTTCGAGACCTTCCTGGCCGCGCGGCCCGGCTCGATCCTGCCGGTGATCCGCGAGATCCTCACCGGCGGTTTCCGATTCACCGCGGTCGACGTGTTCCGCGCACAGCAGCGCCTGCAGGAGTTGCGGGCCGCGGTCGCGCGGATGTGGGCAGAATTCGACGTGGTCGTGGTGCCCACCATCGGCACCACCTTCACCGTGGCGCAGGTGCAGGCCGATCCCATCGCCACCAACACCGTGCTGGGCCACTACACGCATTTCGGGAATCTGCTGGATCTCACCGCGATTTCGGTACCGGTGGGTAGCACCGCGGACGGCCGCCCGCTGGCGGTCATGGTCTTCGGACCGGCTCTCGCCGACGACACCGTACTCGCGGCGGCCGCCCGCATCCTCGACGAGCCGCGCCCGGCCGTGGCGTATTCGGAATTCCGGCTCGCACAGAAAGAACGACAATGACGGCAGTTCACCACATTCCTGCGCAACCTGCGGATTTCACGTTCGACCCGAACACCCTGGCGTTGCTCGTCATCGACATGCAGCGCGATTTCCTGCTACCCGGAGGTTTCGGTGAGAGCCTCGGCAATGACGTGGCGCTGCTGCGCACCGTCATCGAGCCGCTGGCGGCGCTGCTGGCCGCCGCCCGTGCCGCCGGGCTCCCCGTCATCCACACCCGCGAAGGCCATCTGCCCGACCTGTCGGACTGCCCACCGGCGAAGCTGGCGCGGGGCAACCCCGCCCAGCGCATCGGGGACCCGGGCCGGTTCGGGCGCATCCTGATCCGCGGCGAATACGGCCACGACATCATCGACGAACTCGCGCCCCGCGACGACGAGGTGGTGATCGACAAGCCCGGCAAGGGCGCGTTCTACGCCACCGAACTGGCGGACGTGCTGGCCCGCACGGGGATTCGCTCACTGCTGGTCACCGGCGTCACCACCGAGGTCTGCGTGCACACCACGGTGCGCGAGGCCAATGACCGCGGCTACGAATGCCTGGTCGTCTCCGATTGCGTCGGTTCGTATTTCCCGGAGTTCCAGCGCACCGGCCTGGCCATGATCGCCGCGCAGGGCGGGATCTTCGGCTGGGTCGCCGATTCCGCGGCCGTCCTCGGCGCGCTCACCTCCGCCGTCTCCCCCGCCCCGGCCCAGTGAACAGGAACTCCCATGTCCGTCGATACCGAACTGCCCGGTGAAACCGGTTCGGCCGCACCGCTGTCGCTGCCGTGGTGGACCCGCGGCGACACCAATGCCTTCTTCGGCCTGTCCTTCAATATCCTCGTCAATGTCCTGACCCTCACCACCCTGTCGGTCGCGGTGGTGAAGATCCCGAGCGCCGATGTGCTGGGGACCGTGCTACCGGCCCTGGGCGTCGCGCTGGTGCTGGGCAACCTCTACTACATGATGCTGGCGCGGCGGCTGGCCCGCCGGGAGGGCCGCGCGACGGTCACGGCGCTGCCCTACGGGCCCAGCGTTCCGCACATGTTCATCGTCGTGTTCGTGGTCATGCTGCCGATCTATTTGAAGACCGGCGACCCGATGCAGGCGTGGTCGGCAGGGCTGGCCTGGGCGTTCATGATCGGCGTGATCGTGATGATCGGCGCGTTCGTCGGGCCCTTCATCCGCCGCATCACGCCGCGCGCGGCCATGCTGGGCACCCTGGCCGGCATCTCCATCACCTTCATCGCCATGCGGCCGGCCGCGCAGATGTGGGAGGCCGCCTGGATCGGATTGCCGGTGCTGGCCATCATTCTCATCGGCTTCTTCACCGATGTGCGGCTGCCGGGCAATGTTCCGGTCGGGCTGGTGGCGCTGCTGACGGGCACCGCCATCGGCTGGATCGGCGGCTACATGTCGGTGCCGGATGTGTCGAAGGCCGCCCACGATATCGCGCTGGGACTGCCGGATCTGCGGCTGCACCTGCTCTTCGACGGGCTCGCGCATCTGGCGCCGCTGCTGGCCACCGCGATTCCGCTGGGCGTCTACAACTTCACCGAGGCCATGAGCAATGTGGAGAGCGCCGCCGCGGCGGGCGACAACTACAATCTGCGCAGCGTGCTGCTGGCCGACGGGTTCGGCGCGATCATCGGATCCGGATTCGGGTCTCCCTTCCCACCCGCCGTCTACATCGGCCACCCCGGCTGGAAGGACGCCGGCGGGCGCACCGGGTACTCGCTGGCCAGCGGCGCGATCATCGGATTGATGTGTCTGCTGGGGCTTTTCGGAGTCCTCGCCACGTTGCTGCCCATTCCGGCGATCGTGCCGATCCTGCTGTACATCGGTCTGCTGATCGGGGCGCAGGCGTTCCAGGCGGTGCCGCGCCCGCATGCGGTGGCGGTGGTGGCCGCGCTGCTGCCGAACCTGGCGGAGTGGGGCGTCGGCCAGATCGACAATGCGCTCAGCGCGGCGGGCACCACCGCGGACAAGGTCGGCATGGGTGCGCTGGGGCAGGCCGGGGTGGTCTACGACGGGCTGAAGACGCTCGGTGAGGGCGCGGTGCTGGCCGGATTGGTACTCGGCGCCATGGTCACCTTCGTCCTCGACAAACGGTTCCGGGCAGCGGCTCTCGCCTGCGCGGCCGGTGCGGTGCTCAGCTTCGTCGGGCTGATCCACGCACCCGAGGTCGGCTGGGCCGCCGCCCCGAAGGTCGCCCTCGGCTATCTGTTCTTCGGCCTGGTGTGCCTGGCCTGCTCCATGCTGCGCACCACCCGCACGACCCCGGATACGGCTGCGGCCGAAGCGATCTCGGACTAGGTCTGCCGGACGGGGGCGTAGGTGTCGGCGTCGAGGGCGAAGGTCCAGGCGACGCCCTCCTTGGCGGTGCGAGTAGTGGGTGGGGGCCACCACCAGCCCGCAGCGCGGGCGACGCCCGCCAGGCCGGGTACGACAATTCGCGGCCACGGCCGGACGCCCTGCGCCATCGCTGTCGCCGAATGGTCGGTGCGCCGAGGGCGCTCAGCCGCGCCCCGCGCCGGCGGCCTGTCGGGTGGTCTTGGTAGAACTGGCGGGCACGGACAGATCACAGCCCTGGCGTACGGAGCCCGTCATATGACCATTTCCACCCATCTGCAGGAATTCCACGGCCTTCCCATTGTCGAGTTCCCCGGAGACGCGGCGGAAGTCGCGCTGCCCGCGGCGGACGCGGTCGCCTGGCGAATCGCCGTCGATCCGTACGGCGACTCCCCGGAGGAGTGGCCGGCGGCCTTCGCGCGTTTCCTCGCGGCGGTGGACACCACCCGGGTGCGCGCGCTGGTGATCGGGCAGTGGGGTGAGGTCTACGACCACAACTCCGATCTGGTGATCGACGAGCTCATCCGGGTGCGGGAACGGTTCCCGGCGCTGCGCGCGGTCTTCCTCGGCGAGATCACCTACGAGGAGGCGGAGATCTCCTGGATCCAGCAGTCGGATGTCACGCCGCTGCTGGCCAATTTCCCGGCGCTGGAGGAATTTCGGATCCGCGGCGGTGAGCACCTGGCGTTCCCGCCGACCCAGCACGCGGCACTGCGCACGCTGGTCGTGGAGACCGGCGGCCTGGGCGCGGACGTGGTGCGCGGTATCGGCGCGAGTTCGCTGCCCGCGCTCGAGCATCTCGAATTGTGGCTGGGCGTATCCAATTACGGCGGTGACGCCACCGTCGCCGATCTCGCTCCGCTGCTGTCCGGGGACCGGTTGCCGAAGCTGACCTCACTGGGCCTGCGCAACAGCGAGATTCAGGACGAGGTCGCCGCCGCGGTGGCCGGGGCGCCCGTGGTGGCGCGCCTGCAGACCCTCGACCTGTCCCTGGGCACGCTCGGCGACGAGGGTGCGACGGCGCTGCTGCACGGACAGCCGCTCACCCATCTGCACACCCTCGATCTGCACCACCACTTCATCAGTGCCTCCCTGCGGGCGCGGCTCACCGCAGCGCTGCCGGGTGTCACGGTGGATCTGTCGGAGGCCGAGGTCGAGAACGACGAAGAGAATCCAGCCGATCGCCGCTACACAGCCGTGGCGGAATGACCGGTGCGAGGGCGACGCGCCTTGCCGTGGTGGGCAACCCGGGCAACCGGCGCGTGACCATGTTCCAGGACGCGCTGCGGCGCGCCGGGATGGCCGAGGCGCGGGTGGTGCCGTGGCTGGATGTGCTGTGCGGGCGAGCGGAATTCGGTGCGGGCGAGCTGGTGCGGCTGGACTCGCCGGGTGAGGATCCCGAGGTCGAGCGGCGGCTGCGGGATGTCGAGGATGCGACGCGGGTCGAGGGCACGGCCGTCTGGTACGAACGATTCGTCGCGGCCGCGCGGACGGCCGGGGCGCGGGTGCACGCATGCGGCGCACGGCTGCTCGACGACCCGGACGCGCTGGCCATGCTCTTCGACAAGCGTCGCTGCCATGCCGTACTGCGGGAAGCCCGGTGTGCCCGTGCCGTTCTCACCGACCTCGGGGACCGGGACGCCGGTGCGCGGCTGGGACGATGTCCGGAAACTCATGACCGCGCACCGGCTGCCGCGAGTGTTCGTCAAGCTCGCGCACGGCTCGTCGGCCTCGGGGGTGCTGGCCGTCGAGACCGCCGGTCGCGGCCGGGTCCAGGCGACCACCTCGGTACAGCGCGATCTGGATGGGCGGCTGTTCAATTCGCTGCGGGTCCGCCGATACACCACCGAATCCGAGATCGCGGCCATCGTCGACGCCTTGGCGCCGGACGGTCTGCACATCGAACGCTGGCTGCCAAAGGCGTCCCAGCACGGCCGCAGCGCGGATCTGCGCGTGGTGGTCGTGGGCGGGCGCGCCACCCACGCGGTGGTGCGCACCAGCGGCTCCCCCATGACCAATCTCCATTTGGGTGGCGCGCGAGGCGATCTGGCCGAGGCTCGTGCGGCCATCACCGCCGCGGGCGGCAGCTGGGCCGATGCCCTGGCCATCTGCGAGCACGCCGCCGCCTGCTTCCCCGGATTCTCCCGGGTGGGCGTCGATCTGCTACCCGCCACCGGCTGGCGGCGCTTCGCGGTGGGTGAGGTCAATGCCTTCGGCGACCTGCTGCCCCGGCTGCGTGGTCTCGACGGGAGCGGGGCGGAGCAGGCGGACACCTATGACGCGCAGGTGGCCGCGATCCTGCGCCGGATCGGAAGCGAGCAGTATGTCATCGCCTGATTACCCGAGCGTGGAAACCCCTGCGCCGGACCCGGATATGAACGAGGTGATCGGCCGCGACGACCTGCTGCTGGTCACCCTCGACACGCTGCGGTTCGATGTGGCGGCCGAACTGGCCGCCGCCGGACGGCTGCCGAACCTGGCCCGGCATCTACCGGGCGGCCGCTGGGAGAAGCGGCATGCGCCGGGCAGTTTCACCTACGCCTCGCATCAGGCCATCTTCGCCGGATTCCTGCCCACGCCCGCGACACCGGGTCCGCATCCTCGGCTGTTCGCCGCGCGATTCGAGGGCAGCGAGACCACGGCCGGGCGCACCTTCGTCTATGACACACCGGATTTCGTGTCGGCGCTGGCCGGGCGCGGATATCACACGGTGTGCATCGGCGGTGTCGGGTTCTTCAACAAGCGCGGGCCGATGGGTTCGGTGCTGCCCGGGCTGTTCGAGGAGAGCCACTGGGACAGCGACTTCTCGGTGGCCTCGCCGACCTCCTTCGAAGCGCAGATCGCCCGCGCCGAGGAGGTGATCGCGGCACTGCCCGCCGAGCGGCGGCTGTTCCTGTTCGTGAATGTGTCGGCGCTGCACCAGCCCAACTGGTTCCATCTCCCGGGCGCGACGCGGGCGGCGGGCGATTCTCGTGAGACCCACGCCGCCGCACTGGAATACGTGGACCGGCACATCGACCGCCTGTTCGCCGCGGCCGCCGGTCGCCGCCGCTGCTTCGCCATCGTGTGCTCCGATCACGGAACCACATACGGGGACGGCGGTTTCACCGGGCATCGGCTCGGCCACGAGGCGGTGTGGACGGTGCCCTACGCTCAGTTCTTCCTGGAGAGATCCGAATGACCACGATTGCCACCCGGCCGCGGCCGTATCAGAGCTACGTCTACGGCTATCCGCACAAGACGGCGTACCGGCCGCTCGGTGCGGATCGACCGCTGCTGGGCGAGCTGTGGGCGGCGGAACCGAAGGACGCGCTGTCGCTGTACGCGCACATTCCGTTCTGCGAATACCGGTGTGGCTTCTGCAATCTGTTCACCCGGGTGGGAGCGCCGGAGGACCTGACCACGCGGTATCTCGACGCGTTGGAGCGGCAGGCCGGGGCGGTGCGGGCCGCGCTGGGCGACGGACCCGTGCGATTCGCGGCCGCGGCCTTCGGCGGCGGGACGCCGACGTTCCTGACCGCCGGTGAGCTGGAACGACTGTGCGACATCATGGAATCGGTGATGGGCGCGGAGCTGCCGGCGATTCCGCTGTCGGTGGAGACCTCGCCCGGGACCGCGACCCCGGACCGGCTGGCCGTGCTGGCGCGGCGCGGCGCGACCCGGATGAGCCTCGGTGTGCAGAGTTTCGTCGACGCCGAGGCGCGGGCCGCGGTGCGGCCGCAGCGGCGCGGTGAGGTCGAGGCGGCTCTCGAAGCGATTCGGGCGGCGCGGATTCCGGTGCTGAACATCGATCTGATCTACGGCATCGAGGGGCAGACCGAGGCGACCTGGCAGACCTCGCTGGACGCCGCGCTGGCCTGGCGGCCGGAGGAGCTGTACCTGTACCCGCTGTATGTCCGGCCGCTGACCGGTCTCGGGCGGCTCGGTGCGGACGCCGACGCGGACTGGGACGAGCAGCGGCTGCGGCTCTACGCGATAGGCCGCGACCAGCTGCTGGCGAACGGCTACGAGCAGCGGTCGATGCGCATGTTCCGGCGGATCGACGCACCGGCTGCCGGGCCGGACGATTACGCCTGCCAGACCGACGGGATGATCGGCCTGGGCTGCGGTGCCCGGTCCTACACGTCGGGGCTGCACTATTCCTTCGACTACGCGGTGGAGACCCGCGAGGTCCGCGGCATCATCGACACCTACACGCGGACAACCGATTTCACGTGCGCCGAGGTCGGCCGCCGGATCGACACCGACGAGGTCCGCCGCCGCCACCTGCTGCAATCGCTGTTGCAGGCCGAGGGGATGGCAATCGCCGCCTACCGGGAGCGATTCGGTGGCGAGCCCGCGGACCACTACCCGGCCGAGTTCGCCGAGTTCGCCGAATTGGGTTGGCTGGACCCCGATTCCGGCCCGGAGCTACTACGCCTGACGCCAGCGGGACTGGCCTACTCCGATGCCCTGGGCCCGCGACTGTTCTCGCCCGCCGTGCACGCCGCCATGGCTGCCTACGAACCCCGGTGAGCCGCCGTGGATCTCACGATTCTCTATCGCGGCCCGCTGTCCTCCTGCGATTACGACTGCCCCTACTGCCCGTTCGCCAAGCGCCGCGACAGTCACGAGCAACTGCGCGCCGACCGGGCCGCGCTCGAACGCTTCACCGCCTGGGTCGCGGGACAGCGCGGGGACCGGTTGTCGATCCTGTTCACGCCCTGGGGTGAGGGCCTGGTCCGCTCCTGGTACCGGCGCGCGCTCGTCGAACTGTCCCGGCTGCCGAATGTCGCGCGGGTCGCCATCCAGACCAATCTCAGCTGCCGCACCGACTGGCTCGCCGACGCCGATCCCGACACCCTCGCCCTGTGGTGCACCTACCACCCCGGCCAGACCCCCTACGACCGCTTCGCCGCGAAATGCGCCGACCTGGACCGGCGCGGAATCCGCTTCAGCGTCGGCATCGTCGGCTTCCCGGAGCATCTCCCCGAGGCCCGGCGCCTGCGCGCCGACCTGCCCCCGCACGTGTACCTGTGGGTCAATGCCCCCGAGGGCCACGAACTCTCAGACGCGGACGCCGCCGCCTGGATCGCCCTCGACCCCCTGTTCCCCTACAGTCGGCATCCCCACCCCACCGCCGGACTCCCCTGCCGCACCGGCGAATCCGTCATCTCGGTCGACGGGGACGGCACGGTCCGCCGCTGCCATTTCGTCCGCACCGAACTGGGCAATCTCTATGACGGCAGCTACCGCGCCGCGCTGCTCCCCCGCCCGTGCCCGCTGTCGGCCTGCGACTGCCACATCGGCTACGTCCACCTCGAAACGCTGCCCCTCTACGACGTCTTCGCCGGCGGCGTCCTCGAGCGCATCCCCGCTACCTGGGCCGATCCATCTCCTCCAGAAAGATCCGCAATCCCTCCCCGATCTTCCCCGCAGCATTCTCCAACTGTTCCGGCGACAACACCTTCCCGAACGACGCCGCCTTCAGCAATTGCCGCTGCACCTCTTTGAGGTTCATCGTCGCCCAGTCGCATCGTGAGAGTTCCGGCATGGCCCGGAACGATACCTCGAGTAGAACGTTTGTTCGAGTGCACCGGTTCGATCGCACGCAACGTTCCTGGAGCAGCACCTGTCACCCTCCGAAGATGGCTGTGGGATCCCCGGTGTACCAGGTGTTGTCGATGCGCATACGGCGGATGAGCCAGCGGTCGCCCTCGCGCTGGAGTTCGAGGTCGTAGGGGTTCTTCAACAGGGCGTGGACGCTGGGGTCGGCGACCAGCAGGTGCTGGGCTTCGACCGGGGCGGTCATCCGGGCGGTGTCGCCGTCGATGGTGATGCGGGGGTTGGTGACCTGGTGGGTGGTGTCCACCCGTCCTGTGAACAAGGCCAGGATGGTGGTGACGATGGTGTCGCGGCCGGCTATCACCGGCGGTGCGCCGCCCCAGCGCGAGGCGCCCGGGCGGAAGTCGAGTTCGGCGTCGGCGGTGAAGGCCGAGGCGAACAGGTCACGATCTTTGATGTCCTGTCCCAGCCCGCTTCGAAGTCCGCGCCGACGCCGACCACGCGCGCCTGATCTGGACCACCGATCTGCTCCCTGATTCCGCCGCCCCCGAGGTACGGATTCGCACGCAGTACGGCATCGCCGAGATGAAGCAGGCCATCGAAGCCTCCGCCGAACCTGAGCGACACATTCCGGGGCCGCTCACTGGGCAATCCAAGATCAATTAGGGTCGCGGTGTCACAGATCGCCCGCGCCCGGTGTCTTGTGGACCGACACGGGTCGAGAGTGAGGATAGGAGCCACCCATGACCGGGACCACGGCCGCGACCGAGGCGTTCGTCGCGCATCGGAATCTGCTGTTCACCGTTGCCTACGAGATGCTCGGCTCGGCGGCCGACGCCGAGGACGTGCTGCAGGAGACCTGGCTGCGCTGGACCGGCGTCGACCTGGACACCGTGCTGGATCAGCGCGCCTATCTGGTGCGGATCACGACGCGGCAGGCGCTGGTGCGGCTGCGCACGCTGGGCCGCCGCAAGGAGTCCTATGTCGGTCAGTGGCTGCCGGAGCCGCTGCTGACCGCGCCCGATGTGGCCGAGGATGTCGAGCTGGCCGAGAGTGTTTCGATGGCCATGCTGCTGGTGCTCGAGACGCTCACGCCGACCGAGCGGGCGGTGTTCGTGCTGCGCGAGGTGTTCGACCTGCCCTACGACGAGATCGCCGAGGCCGTCGACAAGACCTCCGCCGCGGTACGCCAGATCGCCCATCGCGCCCGCTCCCATGTCGCGTCGCGGCGCCCGCGCGAGGCGGTGTCCGCGGCCGAGACCCGCGATGTGCTCGACGCCTTCCAGCGCGCGCTCAATACGGGCGACCTCCAGGGTTTGCTCGATCTGCTGGCCCCCGACGTGGTTGCGCTTGGTGACGGCGGCGGGATCAAACAGGCGCTGCCGCGGCCGATTACGGGCGCGGATCACGTGGCGCGGCTGTTCAGTGTGGGCTGGAAGACCGTCGCCGCGGGCATGAAGATCGAGCCGGCCATGGTCAACGGTCATCCGGCGCTCGTCTTCCGGGTCGACGACGAGGTGGACACCGTCCTCGCGATCCGCATCGACAACGGTCTCATCACCGGGTTCTACTCGGTGCGCAACCCGGAGAAGCTCTCGCGCATGATGCAGGAGACCAGCCTGAGCCGGTGAATCCGGCTACCCGGCAGGGCCGTTCAGGTACGCGTCCACGGTGGCGCGGACCAGTTCGGCCATCCGGGCGCCGTAGGACTCGTGCCCGTCGCCGACGAATCCGTCGTCCGCGTCGCGCAGGTCGTGCACCGATCGCGCGTAGCGGTCCGGGATCCACCCGGGCAGTGGCCGGTAGGCCGCGAGGGCCTGCGTGTCATAGGCGAAATCCGTGCCCTGCACGGCATTTCGCCTGCGTTGCGTCTGCCCGAACCGGTTCAGCGCGGCCAGTCCCCGATCCAGGTACAGCTGGAGAATCCGGAATTGACCGTCGAGATACTGCTCGCGCGCGACCGATTCGTTCGGATGCTGCAGCAGATACGCCAGCACCAGCGGGGTGTGCCAGGCGTACATCGCCCGATCGCTCTGCTCCTGCGCGAGCGCCGCGTACCAGGTGGGTGCGCACGGCGTGCTCGCGCCGCACGGGCAGTTCTCCGAATACTGTTGCACGCCTTGTGATACCACGCGCCGCTGGCGATCAGCCGCGCCCGATGTACGGCATGCCCGTCGCCATCACGGTCAGGAACGGCACGTTCACCTCGAGCGGCAGCTCGACGGTCTGGACCACCAGCCGGGCCACGTGCGCGGCGTCGATCGTCGGCTCCGGACGGACACTCCCGTCCGCCTGCAGCGACCCCGCCGCGATCCCGGCCGTGAGTTCGGTTGCGGCATTGCCGATATCGATCTGTCCCGCGGCGATATTGTGCGCGCGTCCCTCCAGCGCCAGCGCCTTGGTGAGCCCGGTGATGCCGTGCTTGCTGGCCGCGTAGGCGACGGTGTTCGGCCGCGGCGTATGCGCGGAGATCGATCCGTTGTTGATAATCCGCCCGCCCTGCGGCGTCTGTGTCCGCATGAGCCGGAATGCGGCCTGCGCGCACAGGAACGATCCGGTCAGATTGATATCGACGATCTGTTTCCAGTCCGCCACCGGCACCTCGTCGATCGGCAGCGTGGGCCCGAAGCTCCCGGCATTGTTGATCAGCACATCCAGCCGCCCCCACCGCTGCACGATGTGTGCGAACACCGCGTCCACCGCCGCCGGATCGGTGACATCGGCGGGCACGGCCGTCACGCTGCCCGGCCCGGGTGCCGAGGCGACGACCTCGTCCAGGGTGGCCGGCGTGCGCCCGACCGCCACGACCTGATGTCCGGCCGCGGTCAGCGCATGGGTCATGGTGCGGCCCAACCCGGTCCCGGCACCGGTGACAAGAACGATCTTCGATGTGGTCACGAACGCCGAGCGTATTCGACCGGCGCGGCCACTCGGCGACACCATCGCGTCACGCAACCCGTATACGTTCCGGAGACCGGAACATTCGGTGCTTGGACTTCGCCACGCCGACCGCTGTCAGTCGGCGGGTTTGCCCGCGGCGAGGACATTCGCTCGCAGATGCCGCACCAGCGCCACGAGCCGTTCGATCGTGGCATGTTCCGGATCGGCCAGCCGCAGCTGCAGCAGCTCCCGGCCCGCCGCGTGCACGATCCGGGCGGAGGACTCCGGATCGGGACGATCGGGAAAGGCTTCCACCAGTTCCTGTTCCAGGAATCCCCGCACGGCCTCCTGCGACCGGGCCAGCCGCTGGTACAGCACCGGTGGCGCGCCCTCGGGCGGGAAACAGGAACAGCCGCCAGGTCGCGGGATGGGAGTCGATCGCGCGGATCGCACCGGAGAAGGCACGCACGAAGGGGTCACTGCCGGACTCACTTGTCTGTGCCCACTGCCAGACTCATCGGTATGCGATGGGCGGTGGCGGAGACGGGTGACGGCGGGGTACGGGTGTGCCCGCTGGATCGGGCCGGTCGGCCCGCGGGTCCGGTGGTCGAGGAGTCCTCGCTGGCCGAGGCCGTGCGCTCGCGTCCGGAGGCCGAGCGGTGGGTGTGGCGCTCGACCGCCGGAACCTATCGGCGGCTGCTCGAGGCGGGCGTGCGGGTGGATCGCTGCTACGACGTGGAGGCGGCGGAGTCGCTGTTGATCGGGCACGAGGAGGGCCAATCCGGGCAGGCCCGTTCGCTGGCGGCGGCCTGGGCCCGGCTGCATCGGCTCCCCGTGCCGGAGGACGCGCCCGCGCGGGCCGCCGACACCCAGCCGACCCTGTTCGAATCCGGCCCGGTGCCATTGCCATCCGGGACCGACGAGTTCACCGCACTGCTGGAGGTGTACGCGGGACAGGTCGCCCGCACGGCCGCGGCGGAATACCCGCACCGCATGCACCTGCTGCTCACCGCGGAGTCGGCGGGCCTGCTGGTGGCCGCCGAGATGTCGCGGGCCGGGATCCCCTGGCGCGCCGACCTGCACCGGGAACTGCTCGATTCCATGCTCGGAGAACGCATTTCCGGTACCGCGGAACCACGGCGCATGGCGGAGCTGGCCGAGGAGGTGTCGCGGGCCTTCGGCGGGGTGCGGGTCCGCCCGGACCTGCCACAGGACATCATCCGAGCGTTCGGGCGGGCGGGAATCTCGTTGTCCTCCACCAGAAAATGGGAGCTCCGGGAGATCGACCACCCGGCGGTCGCGCCGCTGCTGGCCTACAAGTCGCTCTACCGCCTGTACACCGCGCACGGCTGGTCCTGGATCGACCAGTGGGTGCACGACGGCCGCTTCCGTCCCGAGTATCTGCCGGGCGGCACGGTGACCGGCCGCTGGACCACCAATGGCGGTGGCGCACTCCAGATTCCGAAGGTGGTGCGCCGCGCGATCCGCGCCGACCCGGGCTGGCGGCTGGTGGTCGCCGACGCCGATCAGATGGAGCCGCGCGTGCTCGCCGCCATCTCCCGCGATCCCGGGTTGATGGAGGTGGCGGGCCGGGGTGAGGATCTCTACGCCGACCTCGCGGCCCGCGCGTTCGGCGGCGACCGCGCCCAGGCCAAGGTCGCCATGCTGGGCGCGATCTACGGCCAAACCTCGGGCGACGCACTCACCCACATGGCCGAGCTGCGCCGCCGCTATCCGGACGCGGTGGCCTATGTCGACGACGCGGCGGCCGCCGGGGAGGAGAGCCGCCTGGTGCGCACGTGGTTCGGCCGCACCTGCGCGCCCGCGACGTCATTCGACGAGGCGGACACCGAGGATGGGGCCACCACCAGGTACAGCTCCACCCCGAGGGCCCGGGCTCGTGGTCGCTTCACCAGGAATTTCGTCGTGCAGGGCAGTGCCGCCGACTGGACCCTGCTGGTGCTGGCGGGCCTGCGCCATGCGATGCACACTGCGGGACTGCGCGCCGAGCTGGTCTTCTTCCAGCACGACGAGGTCATCGTGCACTGCCCGGAGGAAGAGGCGGCCGCGGTCGCCGAGGCGATCACCGCCGCCGCCGACACCGCCGGAGAGCTGGCTTTCGGCCCGACACCGGTCCGCTTCCCCTTCACCACCGCGATCGTGGAGTGCTACGCGGACGCGAAGTAGGAAATCCCCGGCAGCGCTGCGGGTTTCGCCCCTACGGCGTGCGCAGCGCGGACAGCCCCGCGGCCAGCAGCGGCTCGACCGCCTCACCCATGTGCTCGAAGCCGGGTCCCACGGTCTGGCCGTGAATGTGACGGAAGTGGATGCCCTCGCTGATCACCGCCAGCTTGAACGACGCCAGCGCGATATAGAACCCGATCTCGGACACATCGCGGCCCGTGCCATTCGAATAGCGTTCCAGCACTTCGGATTCGACCGGATAGCCGGGCGCGAGCGCGACATCGCTGACCCCGGGCATGACGCTGCCGCTCATGCGCTGATAGACCAGCAGCAGGCCGATATCGGTGAGCGGATCGCCGAGTGTGGCCATCTCCCAGTCGATGACGGCCGCGACCCGGTCCTCGGCGTCGACGAGCACATTGTCGAGCCGGTAGTCGCCGTGCACGATGCCTGTAGCCGATTGCTCGGGCAGGTTCTTCGCGAGCAGATCGTGCAGTTCGACGGCGGCGGGCAGGTCCCGGCTGTAGGAGGCGTCGAGCTGCTTCTTCCAGCGCCGTACCTGCCGCTCCAGGAATCCGTCCGGCCGCCCGAAGTCCGCCAGCCCGACCGCGCCCGGGTCGACGGTGTGCAGGGCGGCCAGCGTGTCGATGAGGCCGGTGGTGATGACCCGGGTCCGGTCGGCGCCGAGCGGCGCCAGTTCGGCCGCGGTCCGGTAGGGCGTGCCGGCGATCCGTTCCATGACATAGAAAGGCGCACCGATGATGTCGTCGTCCTGGCACAGCGCGTAGGTGGCGGGCACCGGCACGGCGGTGTCCGCGAGCGCGGCGATCACCCGGTGCTCGCGGGCCATGTCGTGCGCGGTGGCGAGCACGTGCCCCAGCGGCGGCCGCCGCAGGATCCACGCCGACTCGCCGTCGCTGATCTCATAGGTGAGATTGGACTTCCCGCCCGCGATCAACCGGCCGCGCAGTGGACCGGTCACCAGGCCCGGCCGAGTGTCGGCCAGCCACACCGCGAGTCGCTCGAGATCCAGGCCGGGTAGTTCGCCGGGCCGCTGATCGTCGCTCATGTGTCTCCCCGATGCTCAGTGGCCGTCGCCGCTGTCCAGCAGCCGCGCCTGATAGTGCCGCATGCCCGCCAGCCAGCGGTCGTAGTCCGCGCCCTTGCGACGGTACATGTCGAGCACCTCCGGGTGGGGCAGGATGAGGAACCGTTCGTCGTCCAGCGCGGCCATGACCAGCTCGGCCACCGCATCGGGGGTCAGCACCGCACCGGCCGAGGTGACCGCCCGCGTCGCGGCCATGCCGATGGCGTCCCCGGAGTTCTCCCCCGCCCGCAGCAGCGGGGTCTCCACGCCCATCGGGCACAGGCAGCTGACCCGGACGCCCTGGTCGCCGTAGGTGACCGACAGCCATTCGGCGAACCCCACGGCCGCGTGCTTGGTGACCGCGTATGCGGCCGAACCGATCTGGGTCAGCAGGCCCGCCGCCGACGCCGTGCTGACGAAGTAGCCCTCGCCGCGTTCCACCCAGCCGGGGACCAGCAGCCGCGCCGCGCGGATGTGGGCATTGAGGTTGACGTCGAGGGTGGCGTCCCAGTCCTTCTCGTCCCCGAGACCGACCGGCCCGATCACGCCGGCATTGGCGAAATACAGGTCGACCGGCCCGAATTCGGCCTCGGCGCGGGCGATGAGCTCCTCGATGCGGGCGGTGTCGGACACATCGGCCCCGACCGCCACGGCCGTGCCCGGGAACTCCGCGTTCAGCGCCGCCGCGACCGCCGCGGCGGCCTCGCCGTTCAGGTCGGCGACGACGACCCGCGCCCCGGCCCGCACCAGCCGAGCGGCGATGGCCCCGCCGATGCCGCCACCGCCTCCGGTGACAATGGCGTTCCTACCCGCGACCTGCACGTGTGCTCCCTACGGCCCGTGTCGGCACCCGACCCGGGTGGATCGGAGGCGCCGGCTGATGGAATATGAAACCTACGTCGGATTCAAGTTCATGACCCGTCCGGCGTCAACCGGCCCGGCGGCGAGAGGTGAACAACCGATGCGGACAGCACATCTGGTGGACGAGTGGAAGCGGCTGGGCAGCGCGCAGGTGGCGGCCAATGGCATCGAGCTGCGGGTGGTCGAGCACGGCGCGGGGGCGCCGGTGGTGTTCTGCCACGGGTTTCCCGAGCTCGGATTCTCGTGGCGGCATCAGGTTTTCGCACTGGCCGAGTCCGGGTTCCGGACGCTCACCCCGGATATGCGCGGCTACGGCGGCAGCTCGCGGCCCGAGCGGGTCGAGGAGTACGACATGCTCACGGTGTGCGGGGATCTGGCCGGGCTGCTCGACGCCTACGAGCTGGAGGACGCCATCTTCGTCGGCCACGACTGGGGCGCGTCGGTGGTGTGGCATATGGCCCGGGAGTATCCGGAGCGGGTGCGGGCGGTGGCGGGGCTGAGCGTCCCCGCGACCCCGCGGTCGTCCGGGCCGCCGCTGTCGATCATGCGCGCGCGGCTGGGTGCGGACTTCTACATGGTGTGGTTCCAGGAACCCGGGGTCGCCGACGCGGTGCTGGCCGCGGACCCGCGGCGCACGCTGCTGCAGGACGACATCATGAGCGCCGCCACGTTCCTGGACACCACCACCCCCGAGCCGCCGCTGCCGGAATGGCTCAGCGAACCCGAATTCGAGTACTACGTCGAGACTTTCACCGCCACCGGGTTCACCGGCGGGCTCAACTACTACCGCAATCTGGACCGCACCTGGGAGCGGACCGCGCATCTGGAGGGCGTGAAGATCGCCCAGCCGTCGCTGTTCATCGCCGGATCCACCGATCCGGTCATCCGGTTCACACCCATGCAGAAGATGTCGGCGCTGCTCAGCGATCTGCGCGGCACGGTTGTCCTCGAGGGTGCGGGGCACTGGATTCAGCAGGAACGGCCCGCCGAGGTCAATGCCGCGCTGATCGACTTCGCGCGCGGGCTCGACTGAGCGCTATTCGGCCTGCAACTGCAGCGCGTTCACCCACAGCTGGGTCAGCGTCGTCACCAGCTTCTCGAACGGAATCCGTTGCTTCTGAACGTAAACCATGTACGCCATGCGGCTCACCATGGCCGAGAGCGCGTGCGCGGTGATCATCGGATCCAGATCGGCGCTGGCCTGCCCGGACTCCTGCAGCCCGCGGATCATCCGGGCATTGCGCTGCGCGAACGCCTTGCCGCGCTCGACGCGCAGGCGGCGGAAGTTCTCGTCGATGTGGGCGACCTGTTCGAACAGCGCCATCAGGCGGGCATTGCGCTTGTAGGACAGCAGGTAGTCGCGATTGGCGGCCTCGATGAGCGCCCGGGTGTCGGTGATCCCGCTGCGCTCGCGCACGTGCGGGTGCAGCATCTCCTCCGAGACCTGCTCGACCAGGGCCGCGAAGATCTCGTCCTTGCTGTCGAAGTAGGTGTAGAAGGAGCCCGACGCCATGCCGGCGGTCTTGGAGATGTCGGCGATCTTGGCGTCGAGGTAGCCGTCGCGTTCGAAGACCTCACGCGCGGCGGCGATGAGGGCACCGCGCGTGCGCTGCCCGCGCCGGGTGGGCGGGGCGGTACGGCGGGATTCACCCTCGCCTGTCATCGATTCGGACGCCAACGCTGATCACTACCTGTCGTTTCGCGGACAACTTTCCAGGCGGACACCGTATCAACCGGCACGGCCCCCGACCGCGGGTGACCGGTTACCGCGAGTGTGCGGCGATGCGCCGGTCGATGGCCGGCAGCGCGAACTCGGCCCATCGAATGTTCTCCTGCTCGAAGGCGATTCCGCGCAGCAGGCTCAGGTACGGGCCGATGCGGTCGACCTCGGCGAGGTAGGCCTGCTCGCTGCGCCCGTCCAGCAGGCGGCCGCGCAGTCGTTCGTAGCGGGCCAGTTTCGCCTTCGACCACTCCAGTTTCTCGGCGACGGCCGCCCGCACCGCGGGGGCGTCCTCGGCCTCCATGGCCTGGACCTTCACCATCATCTCGTCGCGGATGGCGGTCGGTTTGGAGGGCTCGGCGATGAACGCGTGCAGCGCCGCCCGCCCGGCCGGGGTGATGGAGTGCAGGCGCTTGTTGGGGCGGCGCTCCTGCTCGACGACGCGGGTCTCGATGAGACCCTCGGCGGCCATGCGCTCGAGCTCCTTGTAGAGCTGCTGCGGGGTGGCCAGCCAGAAGTTGGCGACCGAGGCGTCGAAGCCCTTGGCCAGGTCGTAGCCCGATGCCTCCCCCTCCAGCAGAGTGGCCAGAACCGCGTTGCGTAGCGCCATACGCTCAGGCTACCAGCATCGGCGATTATTCAATTTATTGTCTAGTTCTCCATAGACACACCGCAATTTTTTACGACCACGTTGCAAATTACCTATGCAATTAATTGACTATTGAAGGTGGAATGCACGACTACGACGCCATCGTCTTCGGCGCGGGCAATGCCGGACTGACCGCCGCGGCCACGCTGCAGCGCGCGGGCGGACACTACTGGTGGAGCCACACAATGTGCCCGGCGGCTGCGGAACCTCGTTCCGGCGCGGGCGATTCGAGTTCGAGGTGGCGCTGCACCAGGTCTCCGGGGTGGGCGTGTGATCTGGCGCTGACGCTGTTCGCCTACGTCGAGTTCAAGCCGTGGCATGTGCGCGGCGGGTCGCAGGCCATGTCGGCGGCGATCCTCGACTCATTCCTGCGGGCGGGCAGGTGCGGTTCAACACCGGGGTCGAGACGATTCTCACCGCGGGCGGGCGAGTGCTCGGGGTGCTGCTCGAGGACGGGGTCCCGATTCGAAGGCACGGCAAGCATTCTCGACGAGATCGAGTCCCGCCTGCCCGAAACCCGCGACCACAGCGCGGAAGCCCGCGCCACCGTGGACGCCTATCACCCCAAGCGGCTGTTGTTGCGGGTGGACGCCGTGCTCGAAGAAACCATGTCCGCCAAGACATTCCGGCTGCACGGCCTCGACGGCGCGATGATGCCGCCATTCCTGGCGGGCCACCGGCCACGGGCCGCTGTGCACCTGGCCGCGGCGGTTCGGCGCCGGCGGTGGAGACTGAAGCGGTGGAGGATGCCGGGCTGGTGGTTGTGGTGGACGCGGCCAACGTGGTGGGTTCGCGGCCGGATGGGTGGTGGCGGGATCGGGCCGGGGCGGCGCGGCGGTTGCTCGCGGAGCTGGGTCCGCTGCGGGAGCGGCTGCCCGGGGTGACGGACGTGGTCGTGGTGCTCGAAGGGGCCGCCAAGGCCGCTGCCGGCAGCGCGGGGGCCGAACTGCGGGTGGTACTCGCGGACGGTTCCGGGGACGACGCCATCGTCGAGGTGGTCGCGGCCGGGGCCGGAAAGGCCGGGGCCCGGGCGGGTTCGGTGCTCGTGGTGACGGCCGATCGTGGTTTGCGGGCCCGGGTCGAGGCGCTCGGAGCGACGACGGCCGGGCCCAGCTGGCTCCGGAACGCCTTGGCCTAGCCGGAAGAACGACTCCCACCATGGGGCAACCCGTCCCAGCGGACCCGAGCACCCTACCCTGACCGCACCCTGAGAACACATCCCCCGCGGGTGGGATTTCCGGACGGTGGTTTTTCGGTAGCTTCGGAACAGTGCAGCCGCCGTTGATCGTTCGCCTGCGCGGCGCATGCCTGGTGGTGGGCGTGCTCTGCGCGTTCCTGCTGGGGTGGGATTTCGCGACCGCGCCCGACGCCCGGGCCGATGGCGCGGCGAGCGGGGGTGATCTGACGGTGGCGCAATCGCTGGGGGCGCGCGAGCTCACGGTGGTGATCCGGCGGGCCGAGCCGGGACCGCTGCGCGTCGAGGTGGTGAGCCATGCGGGATCGGCTGCCGGGGCGCTGACGGTCAGCGCCGCGCCGGTCGATCAGGGTGGCGAGACCTCCTCGGGCACGGTCGAACTCGCGGATCGGCCGGGGCTGTATGCGACGACGCTGCGGGTGGATCATGCCGGGCCATGGGAGCTGTCGGTCTCGGACGGCGAACGGACCGCCCGGATTCCGTTCCTCGTCGCCGCGCGCGTGGTGACGCCGTGGGAGCGGGCCGCCTACGGTGGCTTCTTCGCGGCGGGTGTGCTGCTACTGGTCGCGCTGGGTGCCGCTCTCTTCTCGAAAAGAGGCTGGCCGACACTGATTCCGGTGGGCGCGCTCATCGCCGCGCTGACGGTCGGGAGCACGGGGGCGGTGCTGTCCTCGCGTGCGCCGCAGCCACGGCCGGCGGGCAGCCTGCTCGATCCCACGTCCGGCAATATCGGCAATCCGTTCCCCGAACGCGATCTGCCGCTCACCACGAATTATTCACGGCCGCCGGTGAATCTGACCGTGCGTGCGCAGCCTGCGGCAGCGGGGCAATCGACGGAAGTCCAGCTGTCGCTGACCGATTCGGCGACGGGGCGGCCCGTGGACGATCTGCTGGTCACCGATGACGCGCTGCTGCACCTCATGGTGGTCGGGCCGTCCGGAACGTTCTGGCATCGGCATCCGATCCGCACCGCGCCCGGGGAGTACCGGGTCGGCCTGGGGCTCGGGGAGTCCGGCGACTACGCGGTCGCGGCGGAGATCGCCCGGCGCGGCGGGGGTGTGCAGTTGCTACGGTCCGCGATGCACGTCGGCGGTCGATCCGGTTCCGGCGCGGCCGATCCCGCACCGAGCGGGACAACTCTGACGACCACCGAGGCGATCGCGGGCGAACCCGTCACCCTCAGCGCGGCCTACGGCGGTGCCGCGGATCTACAGCCCTGGCTGGGGATGATCGGCCATCTCATCGCGGTCGGCCCGCTGCCGGATGGCGTGTCCGCCGGGACGTCCGCGGCGACGGCGCCGATCTGGGCGCACGCTCACGCCATGGCCCCGATGCCGGCCGTCGGCGCCCAGCCACCGGACGAGACCGTCGCCGCCTACGGCCCGAATGTGGCCTTCACCTTCACTTTTCCGCTGCCCGGCCGATATCTGGTGTGGGCGCAGGCCGAGCGCGGCTATTCCGTCATGACCATTCCGACCACGGTCGACGTCCGAGCGGGGGTTCCGCAATGACCAGGCGGACAGGACTGATCGCGGCGATCCTCGTGCTGGTGGCCGCGCTGCTGACCTGGTGGTTGTGGCCGTCCGGCAGCGCGAAACCGGTGCCGCGCAGTGCCGCCGGGCCCTACCAGGTGCAGCTCAACGTCTCCGGTGGATCGCCGCACACCGGCGACAACACCGTCGACCTCGACATCACCGACCAGCACGGCACCGCCGCCACCCCGGATCGCGTCTCGGTGGAGCCCGCCATGCCGCAGATGGGCCACGCGCTCCCGCCGAGCACCGCCGCGATCGTCACGCCCGGGCACTACCGGGCGACCGTGACGCTGCCCATGCCGGGGCAGTGGGAGATCGCCGTGAAACTGTCCGGCGCACCGGGATCCGGCAGCGCCACCTTCTCCGTCCAGGCCAACTGAATCGAAGGAAAGGGATCAGGAGCAGACCATGGACCTCACCGCCAACGGTCGCGGGCTCACCGCCGAGGCGACCGCACCGATCACCATCCGCCCCTGGCTCCCCGCGGCCATCCTGTTCGCGGCCAGCATGACCTTCGCCGTCGGATCGACCTGGGACATCCAGTGGCACTCCGATGTCGGGCCCGACACCTTCTTCACGCTGCCGCACCTGTTCATCTACGCCAGTGCGGCGATCGCCGGATTCACCGGTCTCACGGTCATTCTCGTCACCTCGGCCGCGGGCCGGGCTGGGCGACGGGTGGACGGTGAGCTGGGCGGACCCGGCATCAGCGTGTTCGGGCGGACGTTCACCGCGCCGCTCGGATACATGGTGGCGGCGCTGGGTGCGGCGTCGTTCCTGCTGTACGGACTGTGGGATCTGTGGTGGCACAGCCTCTACGGGTTCGACGCGATCATCGACTCGCCGCCGCACATCGGGCTGTTCCTGTCCAGCACGGTGATCTCGGTGGGCACGGTGATCGTGTTCGGGGCGGCGCGGGCCCATCGGTGGGGGCGCCTGGGCGCGCTGTTCGCGCTGGCGCACCTGGCGACCTCGAGCACCGTCACCGCGCTGGCGGTGCAGCGGCTGAGCACCGGGACCGTGCGGTGGACGGTCGCGGTCACCGCGTTCATGGTGATTCTGCTGATGGTCGTGGGTGCGGGATTCCAGCGGTGGGGCGCGACCGTCACCGCCGTGTTCTCCTCGGCGATCCAGGGCGTGTTCTGGTGGTTCGCGCCGTGGGCGGCGCGCGCGTACGCCGATTTCGTGGGATTGCCCATGCGCGAACACATCCGGGGCATTCCGGCGACCCCGGCGCTCATTCCGTTCTGCCTGATCCCGGTGGGCATCGTGATCGATCTGCTGCTGCGGCGCACCGACAGCCCGGCGCGTCTGCTGCCCGCGCTGGCCGGTGGGCTCGGCGGGGCGATCATCGGCGGGTTCAATCCCGTGCAGCAGGTGATCATCTACGATGCCCGCCTCTCGCACGCCTCCGTCATCATCGCCACCACGGTCGCGGCCGCGCTGCTGGGCGCACTCGGCGGCTACCTGGGCTGGCGCTTCGGCGACATGCTGCGGCTGTCCGCCCCGTCCGAGAAGGTCAGTGCATGATCAACCGTCTACTCGCCACCGCCGCAACGATTCTCGCGATTCTCGGACTGACCGCGGGCACCGCCGCGACGGCGTCGGCGTATCAGCCCGTCAATATCGTGCACACCGAGCACGTGCAGGCCGGGCCCTACTCGCTGACCGTGGGGTTCAGCGAATGGCCTTTGCGCGCAATGCAATCGCTGGACTTCACCTTCATCCCCGACGGGGGCATCGAGGACAAGACCGGCACGCTCACCGAGTACCAGCCCAACGGCAAGGTGCGCCGCGCCGAACCGCTGTCGCGGCACCCGCGCAAGCGCGACGTCTGGGGCCTGGACGTGCGCTCCCTGGATGAGCAGGGCGCGTGGACCTTCCACTTCGTGATCGACGGCCCCCAGGGCCGCGGTGAAGGCGATCTGGCGAACCTCCCGGTTCTCCAGCAGCCCGGTCCCCCGCTGGGTGTGAGCTGGGCCGTCAGCACGATCCCGCTGATCGGCCTGATCGCCTTCCTCGCCTACGCCTGGCGCCGCAGCCGCCGACCGGTCACGGCCCCGCAGCCCGCCTGACGGTCAGTCGATGGCCCCGGCGAACATGCCCGGCTCATAGGACCCACCCTGCTGATGCAGGATGACACCGAGCCGGTTGGCGGCGTTGATCATGGCCACCAACGCCACCAGCGCCGCGGTCTGGTTGTCGTCGTAGTGTTTCCGAACCTGCGCCCAGGTCTCGTCGGAGACCCCGAGGTGGGCATCCGCCAGCCTGGTGCCCTCCTCGGCGAAGGCCAGCGCCGCCTGTTCCGCCTCGCTGAACACCGACGCCTCCCGCCAGGTCGCCACCAGATTGATCCGAACCGGCGGCTCTCCCGCGGCCGCCAGCTCCTTGGCGTGCGCATCGGTACAAAAACCACACCCATTGATCTGACTGGCCCGCAAGCTCACCAGCTCCTGAATCGTTTTCGGCACCTCCGACTGCGTGATCACCAGACTGGCATTCGCAAACCGCTTGGCGAACTTCGCACCGACCTCATTCGCGAACATATCGAGCCGAGCACTCATAGCGTCCATCTCCTTCATCGTCAGTGGGACGACCATGAGGTGCCGGCCACCCCGGATTTGTGACACCGCCCCGCTATGACACAGGCCACATGTCCCAGCTGCGGCAGACGACCGGGCCAATCACGGCACTCTGCGCCGACGAGCACGCACGCGCTTCCGAATATGCCTCGGCCGCAATAACACCCGATGCCTCCACAGGCACTCGCCTGCCAGCGGACTGCCAGCGCCGGCTGAACCCTCGTGCAGGTAGGCCCGAGGACGACGTCCGCGTGCGACAACTGTGAGATAGGGAAGTGTCATGAATGGCGACGAATCGCCACGGCGGCTGGTCGTGGGAATAAGCGGCGCCACGGGCATCGGCTACGGAATGCGGGTGCTGGAGTTTGCCCGGAAGGCCGGTGTGGAGACGCATCTGGTCGTAACGCCCGCTGGTCAGCAGACGCGCGCTTACGAAACGGAACTGAGCGCACGGGATCTCGCGGAAATGGCTGATGTGTCGTACCGGCCCGCCGATATCGGTGCGGCAATCGCATCCGGTTCTTTCCGGACCGCGGGGATGATCGTGGCGCCGTGCTCGATCCGCACCCTGTCCGCGATCGCTTACGCCAATGGCGACAATCTGCTCACTCGAGCCGCCGATGTGACGGTGAAGGAGCGGCGGCGCCTGGTGCTGATGGTCCGCGAGACGCCACTGACGCTCGGGCATCTGCGAGCGATGGCCGCCGCGACCGAATCCGGGGCGATCGTGATGCCGCCGGTTCCCGCCTTCTATCTGCGACCACAGAGCGTGCAGGACATCGTCGACCACACCGCGGGTCGTGCGCTGGACCTGCTCGGCATCGACGTGCCCGATCTGCCCCGCTGGGGAGAATAGGAAATACCTTGACCCACTTGACAAGTCTGCGTGAATTCATCGCCGAACTGGAGAAGATCGGCGAGGTGCACACCATCGACAAGGAGGTCGACTGGAATCTCGAAGTCGGCGCGATCATCCGCCGCTGCTACGACTTGCGAGCTCCGGCACCACTTTTCACGAATCTGACCGGCTATGCCGATACCGGCTTCCGGCTCTTCGGCGCTCCCGCGGCACTCAGCGCCCCGCAGCACCAACTCGCCCGGCTCGCACTGTCCGTGGGGCTGCCTGCCGACGCTACCGGCCAGCAGATCGTCGACATCCTCGCGGACGCCCGCACCAAGCCGGGCATTCCGCCGACGGTGGTGGCGTCGGGCTCCGCGCCGTGCAAACAGAACATCATGCTCGGCGACGATATCGACCTGTTCGCCTTTCCGACCCCATTGATCCACGGCAATGACGGCGGCCGCTATCTCCAGACCTTCGGCACCAATATCGTCAAGACGCCCGACGGCTCCTGGACGAACTGGTCCGTCAATCGAATGATGGTGCACGACAAGTCGACTCTGGCCTGTCTGTTGCCGAAGTCGCAGCAGATCGGCATCATCCGGGCGATGTGGACCGAGGCAGGCACTCCGATGCCGATCGCGGTGGCACTCGGGGTCGAACCGGGCCTGGTGGTCGCGAGCGGTATGCCGCTGCCCCAGGGCGTGGACGAAAGCCATTATCTGGGTGGGCTTTTCGGCGAGGGCATCGAGGTGGTACCGGCGGAAACGGTAGACCTGATGGTTCCGGCCACTGCGGAAATCGTGGTCGAGGGCCACATCCTCCTCGACGATGACGTCGAGGAGGGCCCGTTCAACGAGTACCCCGGGTACAACGCAACGGTGAGCTCGCTGAAGGCGCGCTTCCAGGTCACCGCGGTCACCTACCAGGACAACGCGATTCTCCCGGTGGTAGCGGCAGGGCCTCCGGTCGAGGAGGACGACACCATCACCGGCACCGCCGCCGCGGCCGAAATCCTGCACCTGCTGCGCGAGGCCGGGCTGCCGATCTCCTCGGCGTGGTACAACTTCGAGGCCGCCGTGCACTGGCTGACCCTGGCGGTCCGTGCGGACTGGCACGAGACCTCGGGACTGCCCTCCCACGAACTGGTCGACAAGGTCGCGGAGGTCGTGCTCGGTGGCCCCGCGGCGGTGCACGCGCCCAAGATCCTGCTGGTCGAGGACGATATCGACATTACCGATCTCGATCAGGTGGTGTGGGCGTTCGCGACACGCTCGCATCCCGATGTGAACCGGGGTGAATTCCATTTCGAACGCAAACTCACCGATCCGCTGGGCATCTACCTGTCCGCGGAGAAACAGCACAGCTTCAGCGCCGGGAAAGTCATCTACAACTGCCTGCTCGCCGACCTCTATCCCGCTGGAAAGCGACCGGTGAAGGGCAGCTTCGAAAACGGCTGGCCCGTCGAGATCCAGCAGCGCGTCCTCGAGCAGTGGACGGCGTACGGGTTTTCCGAGGCGAAGTAGGGAAGGCACCACGATGCGAATCGTCAAGACATTCACCCCCGTTCGCGTCGAGAGCGATCGTTTCTCGGCGACGGTCGACTATTACGAGCAGGCCTTTGGGCTCCGGTGCGACCTGCACTTCCGGTTCGAGGAGGGCAATCTCGATATCGCAACCATCGGTCCGCTGGTACTGATCGGCGGCCCCGCCGACGCACTCGCGGCCGCGCCGAAGCAGGACATCGTCATATCGGTGGACTCGCTGGAGGAATTCCAAGCGAACCTGCGCGCCCAGGGCGCCATCATCGTCTCCCCTCCGGCTGACATCCCGACCGGGCGAAACATGATGGTGCACAACCCGGACGGGACACTGTTCGAGTATGTGCAGTGGTCGGACGAGAAACTCGCGGTGGTGGATCTCTCACGCCGCTCGACCGCCTAGCGCCCGTCCCACCGCGCCGCCTCAGGTCGACACACTCTGACTGCCCCCTACCCGCGCTGACCGAACCGGCCGGCGCGGGACCTCGGAACATCGACGGGCAGAGGATCGTACGGCTGTCGGCGACTGGGCGGGCGGCAATTCGGCCCACCCAGTCGCGAGAATCAATCGCGTGAGGCCAGCATGCGAAAGCGGTGCTGTCCATCCAACAGTTCGAGCTTCCTGTGGGCACGAGGAGTGGACCGAACATCCCCAACGCCAACGAGATGAAATACATGGTTCCGGACCTTTCGAAATATGAATAGAACCGGGACAGCAGTTGGCCGTCGCGTCGGTGTGCAGCCCCGACTCCCATTGGCACTTTCAGTGGTGGATCACTTCACCGAGCCGCGGCAGGACGAGTCGCTTCCAGCTGCGTTCCATGGCGTTGCGTACCATCTTCTGCCGGCGGTCTTCGATGTCGAAACCTGTCTGCGTCAGCAGAAGTCGGGTGCCACGACCCTGCGGCCGCAGCGTCCAGTCGACAATCCACCGAGTGGGGTACTCGGCCTGCCGATATATCCAGCTGTAGGTCAACTGCTCGCAGGGCCGAGCCGCCAGCACCTCGCAGCTGATCTCGTTGGGCGATGAGTCCGGGATCGTGAATCGGAAAATGGTTCCGACCGAGGCGGCGAATCCGGTCGGTCGAAGCAGCCACCGCTCCAGCAGATCCGGCTCCGTCAACGCGCGCCATACAGCGTGCGGTCGCTGTCGGAAGAAGCTGCCGAGCTCGACTGCGGCGGGATTCAACTGTGGATCAGCAATCACCGGCTCACCACCGCGACAAGGGGCGAAACGGTCCCCAGGCTGCTCAATTCGCCTGGCCTTCCTTGTATTTCGCTTCCATTTCCGCGGCGAGCCGCGGCTTCTCGGCCTCCATCTTCTGGACGTAGGCAACCGCGTCGCCGACGGTTCTCAGGCTCGCAAGATCCTCGTCGGGGACCTTCACGCTGTACTTGTCCTCCAGCTGTACAGCGATCTCCACCAGTGACAACGAGTCGATGTCCAAATCTTCGACGAAAGACTTCTCGATCGCGACCTCGGCGGCCTCGATACCCGTCACCTCCTCGACGATCTCCGCGATGCCGGCGACGATTTCTTCTTGCGTGGTAGCCACGAAACACTCTCCTCGGTGTGACGACATATGCGTAGTACTCCACTCGCCCTCCACGACCGCTTCGGCTTCCGCTGTCGGGGTCGAAGGGGAGTGCCCAGTACGCTAAAAGCTCCAGTGGGGTGGAGGTTCAACAGGTTGTGACGGATGACACACGATCCGGTGTGCTGGTGAGCATCGGGGAGTTGGCGCGCAGCGCCGGACTTCCGGTGCGAACGATCCGGTTCTACTGCGACGAAGGCATTCTGGAATCCCAGCGCAGCGCAGGCGGGCATCGGATGTTCGATGCCGACAGCGCCACCGAACGACTGTTGCTGGTGCGGCGGTTGCGCGCGCTCGGTCTCGGGCTGGACTCGATCACCGGCGTGCTGCAGGAAGAGCTGTCGATGGCAGAGGCCATCGCTGTCGAACGTGCCCGGCTCGATATCGAATTCAGGTCGCTGGCGTGGCGGCGGGCGTCACTGCGGGCCATGGAGACGGTTGCCCCGGTGCAGCGGGCCGAGCGACTCGCGTTGCTGGCCGCCGCGCAGGATAGTGGTGCGGTGCACGATTGCCTCGTACGGTTCTGGCGGCGCATTCTCGCACCGATACCACGGTGCCACAGCGATATGTGGGTGAGCTGGAATGTCCCGGAGCCGCCAGCCGATCCGTCCGTCGACGAGGTTGTCGCGTATGCCGAATTGGCCGCTCTCGTGGCCGACCCCGACATGACCAGTGCTGTGCGACACCAGTACTGGCGGAGTCGACCGGAGCTGATCCGCGACCCTCGAGCGCTGTACATCATCATGGACAACGTGATGGTGGACGTGGTGCCACTCGTAGCGGAAGGTGTTCGACCGCGCGCCGGCACTGAACTCGACCGATTCGTCAACGCCCATGCCGAGGCACGAGGGGAACGTGATTCCCCGCGTTTCCGCGAGCAGTTGCTGATCGACGCAACCGATTCCGACCACCGGATTCACCGTTACTGGGCTCTGACAGAACGGTTCTTCGGGCCTCGCGTCACTGTCGGACGAGCCCACAACTGGCTGTACAGCGCCCTGGCTCACTCCACCGACGTCGCCGATGCACAGCCACCCAACCAGCGTTCACTCCCATGAATTCACCACGCTGATCCACATCACCGACACCATCCGTCATACCTGGCTGCCCACTCTCATATCGCTGACGCGCCGTTGGAACCGGCCGCCGCGGGCCCTCGGAAGCTCCCGATGTTGATTGCCGGGGTCCTCGGGGCGGTCTTGGGTGCCCCTGGGATGCCGGGTGTGGCCTATGGAAGGTCAACGGGCGGGTGCCATCTCGGGCGGCTGACCGACCGCTGGCAGTGCGCGGGAATGCCGATCGCAGCGGGGATGGTTCGCACTCCGGTTCACTGCCGTGTGGCCTTTGCTAGCCGATATCGGCGACGACGAACATCGGTGTCCTCTCGTCGGCCTCTGCCAGCAGGGTTCCGGAGGTGTCCCACAGGGCGGCGCGGCCGCACCCGTTGACCGGGCCCGCGGGCCCCACGTGGTTGGCAAGGGCAACGTAAACGTTCGCGCGGTCGGCGATGCCGGGATATATCGACGCACGTTCGGCAATGCCGCGACCGGTGCCGTACAGGGCGCTGGCCAGATGGACGTCACAGCCATCGTCGGCGATTCGGTCGACCAAGTCGGGGAAGTGGTTGTCGAAGCAGGTGGCAAGGGAGAAACGTAAACCCTGAAGTTCGAAGCGGCCGTCCTTGTCCGCGGAGGTGAAGAACTGCTGCTCTTCCTCGAACAAATGCTGTTTGTGATAGGTGGTGAGCAGATCGCCGGCGGCGCTGTAGACGTAAGTGGCGATCACGGGACGGTGACCGTCGAGGTCGGGGGCAGCGCAGTTCACAACGGTCGCTATCGCGGTGGTGCGCAGCGGATCCAGGCGAGGGTCATCGGCGCGGAGCCACAAGCTCTCATCGGCTGCAGTGACTGCCAATTCGTATCCGGTCACCGCCAGCTCCGGAAACACGATCAGCTCGGCCGAGTCTGCGCCTGCCTGTTCAGCGAGCCTGACCATTTGTCCGATATTGGCCCGGACATCGGTAGGTGCGGAAGTGAACTGTGCCGCCGCAACTCTCATGCGCCGCAGACTACGCCGCACGATGTTTCATGGTCGAAACCGCGGCCATGGACACCAACGGTGGAGAAGGCCGGGGCCTGAGCCCCCGCCAAATGAACCATCCGCGACACTCTCGACGCCCTGGACGACGTCGCCACCCTCACCAACGCCTATACTCCCTGAACCATCCTCGGCCTGCGCGGTGCGTCACGTCCGCACACGGCCCAGCGTGCACAGCCGGGGGAGCCTGACCTCTCCAAAATGATTTGCAGTGTTGGCACTTTCAGCGAATTCCAGGCGCGACGGTCTGCGCGGCGGGATGCGCAGTCGCAGAGCCTCGCCTTTCCGGGCATAGGTCCGTCGACAGCCATCCCTGTTCGCCAGGCCGTCGAGAACACGGCGGAGGAAAAAGGAAGCCCGGCCGCGCGCCAACCAGCGTGAAACATGACCGAGCAGAGGAGTTCAGCAGTGGTAGCTACCGAGCAGGATCAGTTCTTCCACACACTGATCCATTCGGCCCAGCGACTATCGTTCGACCCACGATGTCCGGAGCTGTACGAGCCGGGATCCGACGCCGATCAGCGCTATGGAATGAGCGCGCAGTGGTCGCCGCTGTTCGACACCCCGATCTGGGCGTCGATGTCGGAACAACAACGAATCCTGTTGACCCGCTGCGAAGTAGCGCAGTTCCTCGGTATCGCGATCTGGCTCGAAGTCGGACTACAGGTCGCGCTGCTGCGCGCCAATCACGGTGCCGACCCGGCTCGCCCCGACATCACGTTTCTGCTCAACGAATGCGCCGACGAGAACCTGCATTCGCTGATGTTCATCAAGGGCGTCGACAGCATCGGAGCACACTTCTATCCCCACGACCGGCTGCAGAAACTGCTGGGCCGGCTGTTCGCGATGTTCGCCTGGCACGAGGTCGCCTACGGGATCGTGCTGGCCGGGGAGGAAATCTTCGACGCCATGCAACGCGACTGGATGACAGACGGCACGGTCGCCGACGCGATACGCCGCACCTCCTACGTCCACGTCGTCGAGGAATCACGGCACATGGCCTTCGCCCGCCGCCGCATTCGCGACCAACTCACCACCATCTCGCGGCCACGACGGTTCCTGAGCACGATCGCCATCGCCGTCGGAACCCACGTCGTCGCCAAGAGCCTGATCAACCGGCGCGTCTACGAAGAACTCGGACTGCGCTGGCCGGAGGTGAAATCCGCGATCGACGCCAACGAGCACCACCGCATGATGTTCCGCTCGGCCACCGCCTCGTTCATCGAGTTTCTCCACCGCGAAGGCCTGCTCAACCGGGTCGCTCGACGTATCTACCGCGCCTCGAACCTGCTCTGACCTCTCGAAAGCGATTATGGCCCACGTCATCCTGGGACACTGTTGCAAGGACGTCTCCTGCCTGAATGCCTGTCCGCGCGACTGCATCCGCCCCCGCCCTGGCGACACCGATTTCGCCACCACGCCGACACTGCACATCGACCCGAACTCCTGCATCGACTGCACCGCCTGCGTCGACGCCTGCCCCACCTCAGCGATCAAACCCGACCACGCCCTCACCGCGACCGAACAACACCATCTCCGCCGCAACAGCGACTACTTCGCAAACACCGGGCCCCGCACCACACCCGGCCGGCGACCGACAACCCCTCTCCCCCGGCCTTCGAACGTCGGTGGTCGACGGCCCCGCATCGCAGTCGTCGGCGCCGGCCCCGCCGCCATGTACACCGTTCGTGAGCTGTTGCGACGGTCCAGCTTCGTCGACGTCACCGTCTACGAGCGCCACACCCACCTCGGTGGCCTGCTACGTACGGCCATCGCACCCGACACCGGCCTGAACGAAATGCTGAACCTGTTCGATGTTCCATTCGGCGACGACCGGGTCAACGTCGTCTACAACACCGAGATCGGCCGCGATCTCTCCCTCGAAGCCTTGCGCCGCCAGTTCGACGCGGTGGTCTTCGCGCACGGCGCCTCGATTCCCCGCCCGCTCACCCGATCCGACTCGACATTGCCCGTCGGCGTGTACGACGCACTCGATGTCCTTGCCGGCGTGAACAACCCATCCCCCACCGAGCCGCCGCCCCTCGGGCCGCATTGCGTCATCGTCGGCGGCGGGAACGTCGCCCTCGAGGTGATCAGACACCTCGCCCGCCAACACAGCACATCTCCGAGCATCGCCGCACTGACACAGGTGACCGTTCTGTCCCGTGCCTGCGCAGACCGGTCCGCATTCGCCACCCCCGCCATGCAGGACATCCTGGCCCTGCCCAATCTGTCGATACACACGACCAGAACCCTGGACCATGAGCCCGGCTCCGCAACCGGCCAACCGCTGAGATCGGCGATGGACCACCTCGCCGATCCGAACGACCGAGACGACACCCGGCTGCCAGTCGTGTTCCGCTTCGAACAGCACGTGACGAACATCGAGTCGACGAACACCGGCGAATTGACCGTGTATACGACCGGCGGGCACACGTTCCTGGCCAGCACGGTGGTTCGTGCCACCGGGTTCCGCACCGCACATATCGACGGACTCCCCGACACACACAACGGTCAGATCCTCAACCGAAACGGCAGAGTCATTTCTCCGGCAACCAGGGATCCTTTGCGCGGCGTGTACGTCGTCGGATGGGCCAAACGCGGTGCACACGGCGGAATCGGCGAGAACCGTGTCTGCGCCGCCGAAACAGTCGAGCAACTCGCGATCGACCTTCATCTGACCCGCCCGGCCCACCACAGGGGCACGGCCACGTGAGCTGGTTCGCACCCAAACCTCCACGCCGACACGATCATCCACGCGCTGAGGTGATCCATTGTGCCCGAGCCGCATTTCGCGCTGACCAAACCTGCCAGCACGGCCGCCCAGTTGCGGACGACCGGTGCAATCCCGCACAAGCCGTTGTCGAACAGCATTTTGGCGCCAGTTCCTCAGCCGTAGTGCACGTTCAGAACGGTTGGACGGCCGTTCATCCGCGACGTGGTCGAAGACTTCAGCGAGTGACATAGCCGGTCTCGGCGGCCACGGACCTCGAGGGTCGGGCTCAGGTGGCGTGGAGCCGGGCCTCAGCGATCGCGGTCCCTCGGCTTGACCGACCACAGAAGTGGCATCACCGCACGGCGGGCATGAGTTTCCTCGGGATGGATCGTGATGACGTCCAGTCGCTGGACCAGTGAGCTGGGTATCTGCCGTCGGTGAAATGCTCAGGTCCGGGAACGATGACCGCTTCCGCGTCGAGGCGGGTCGCCTGGGCCTTCAGCCGGGCCAGCGGCGGCCGGCCCGATTTCGGATCGTAGACGACCACCTCGGCCAGGTCGTAGCCGTAGCGCTCGGCGAGCCTCCGCACCTGTGTCTCGTCCCAAAGCTGGCCCATCTTGGACACATCCATCCGGAGATAATCGGGCATGCCTTCCAGAGTTGGGCTTCCCAGCAGCATTCGTCAGCGGTCCAAGGGCCGGGCACAGGCGAGGATCGCATCGACCGTCTCACCGACGGTGAGGTCGGAGCTGTCGAGCCACAGGCCGAGGGGCGGGGTTTCGGCGCGCAGGACGCTGTCCAGGTCGTTCACGGTGAAGGCCCCGTACGCGTTCTTCGGGCGGGCGGCCTCGCGCCGCGCCACCGCGTCCGGGCTCGGGGCGAGCACCACGACGTAGAGCGGATCGGTGCGGATCCGGCCGATCAGGTAGGGCAGCAGATCGCCGAGCACGACATCCTGCACCACCGCCGTGAACCCCGCCGCCGCGTAGGAGTCAGCCACCTCGGCGGCGAGGCGGTGCCGCAGGCGGAGCTGTTCGAGCGCTTCGGGACTCGGCTCGGGGGTCATGTCGGCGCGCCCGCCCACCAGAAAACGCCGGAAGATGTCACCGCGCACATGGGCCGAGCGCGGCAGCCGCTCGGCGAGGGCCTGCGCCACGGTCGATTTACCGGCGGCCTGAATACCGGTGATCAGATAGACGGCGGAGGATTCACCAGGACCGGGCATGATCCCGACGGTAACCGACGGGCCGCCACGCCCGCAGCGATATTTCCGCTCCCGGCGAGTCGCCCGGCTCTCCGGCCGTGAGTAACGGCGCTGAGTACTTCGGCGGATTCGGCGTGCCGCGTCGGTCAATACTGTTGCGGTGTCGGCATATTCGGGAGGAAAGGCGGCACGGCGATGAACTCTCCACACTGGCAGGGATCCGAGGCCTCGCGACGGGCGCTCGGGGCAGCCCGGGAACCGGGACGGCTGGCACGCGGCGGGGGCGGTGGCGGAGCCGGCGGCGGGTGCTCGGCGAGCACGGTCCTCGCACTGCTGATCGTCCTGACCGTCCTGGGTCTCGCCGCGCCGATCGCGTGGCGGATTCTCACCGAAGCCGGCCTCCAGCGCCGGCCGGCGCTTCGCTACGCATCGAGCCGTTCGCCCGCGCGGCACCGGCCGCCAGCTCCGAAACGGTACGGATACGCGGGTGATCACTTGCCGTATTCGGGCACACACGGAGCCCGGGTTCGCCTAGCGTGAGCGGGGTTGACGTCGAGAGGGGTCAAGAATGCGGGCCGGGATGCTGAGCGTGGCGGAGCTGGTGGCGCGGGTCGAGGCGGGAACGCTGGACACGGTGCTGGTGGCCATGACCGACATGCAGGGGCGATTGCAGGGAAAGCGTTGTTCGGCACGGTATTTCGTGGAGGAGGTACTGGATCGGGCAACGGAGGCGTGCAACTATCTGCTGGCCGTCGACGTGGAGATGACCACGGTCGAGGGCTACGAGATGTCCTCCTGGGACACCGGCTACGGCGATTTCGTGCTGCGCCCGGACCTGGGCACGCTGCGGCTGGTGCCGTGGTGGCCGGGCACCGCGCTGGTGCTCTGCGACGTCGAGCAGGTGGACCCGCACGGCCGGCCCGGGCAGCCCGTGGCCGCCTCACCCCGGCAGATGCTGCGCGCCCAGCTGGATCGCCTGGCCGAGCGCGGCCTGTCCGCCTATGTCGGCACGGAACTCGAATTCCTCGTCTTCGACGACACCTATGAGTCCGCCTTCCGCAGCGGCTACCGCGACCTCACCCCCGCCAACCAGTACAACGTCGACTACTCGATGCTCGGCACCGCCCGCATCGAACCGCTGCTGCGCCGCATCCGCACCGACATGTCGGGCGCCGGAATGTATGTCGAGTCCGCCAAGGGCGAATGCAATCCCGGCCAGCACGAGATCGCCTTCCGCTACGACGAAGCCCTGGTCACCTGCGACAACCACACCATCTACAAGACCGGAGCCAAGGAGATCGCCGCCCAGGAGGGCCGCAGCATCACCTTCATGGCGAAATACAATGAGCGGGAAGGCAATTCCTGCCACATCCACCTGAGCCTGCGCAACAGCGCGGGCGAGCCGGTCTTCGCCGAGGGCGACGACCCCTCGACCCTGATGCGCCACTTCATCGCGGGCCAGCTGGACTGCCTGCGCGAACTCACCTACCTGCTGGCCCCGAACATCAACTCCTACAAACGATTCCAGGCCGGCAGCTTCGCGCCCACCGCCCTGGCCTGGGGCCGCGACAATCGCACCTGCGCCCTGCGCGTCGTCGGCCACGGCCCGTCGCTGCGCCTGGAGAACCGCATCCCAGGCGGCGATGTGAACCCGTATCTGGCGGTCGCCGCGGCCATCGCGGCCGGTCTGCACGGTATCGAGCAGCACCTCCCGCTGGAGCCGGAGTTCCACGGCAACGCCTACCGTTCGCACCGCCCGCGCATCCCGCAGACCCTGCGCGAGGCCGCGCAGCTGTTCGGCGACAGCAAGATCGCCCAGAAGGCGTTCGGTCCGGAGGTGGTGCGGCACTACCGCAATGCCGCGCAGGTCGAGCTGGACGCCTTCGACGCGGCGGTGACCGACTGGGAGCGGATCCGTGGCTTCGAACGACTCTGACCCCGGCCGCCGGCCCGTCATCGGCTTGCCCACCTATTCCGAACGCACCCGCTTCGGCCACTGGGACGTCGACGCCGCGGTGCTGGCCCGCACCTATGTCGACCTCACCGAACGCGCGGGCGGCATCCCGGTCCTGTTGCCGCCCACCGGAACTCCGCGCCCCGAGCTCGTCGACCGCCTCGACGGCCTGGTGCTCACCGGCGGCGCGGACCTCGATCCAGCCCGCTACGGCGCGCCACCGCATCCCGCCACCGGCGGCCTGCGCCCCGACCGCGACGAGACCGAGTTCGGGCTCTTCGCGCTCGCCCGCGCGGCGGGCCTGCCGGTCCTGGCCGTCTGCCGCGGACTGCAATTGGTGAACGTCGCCCTGGGCGGCACCCTGCTGCAGCACGTCCCGGACGCCGTCGGGCACACCGACCACTCCCGCTCCCCCGGCGTCTTCACGGTCAACGCCGTGACCACTGTTCCCGGCAGCCGCCTCGCCGACATCGTGGGCTCCGAGGCGACGGCGCACTGTCACCACCATCAGGCCATCGGCACGCTCGCCCCTGGCCTCACCGCCACCGGGCACTCAGCGGACGGCATCATCGAGGCCGCGGAGACCCGCGACGGCCCGTTCCTGCTGGGCGTGCAATGGCATCCCGAGGAGAACCCGACCGACCTCCGCCTCATGCGGGCCCTGGTCGACCATGCGGCACAGTACGGAAAGGAGCGCACCCCGTGACAACCACCGACATCGTCAATCCCGCCACCGAGCAGGTGCTGGCCACCATCGCCGCGGCCGACACGGCCGCCACCGACGCTGCCATCGAACGCGCGCACCGGGCGACGGCGAGCTGGCGCGCCGTCGCCCCCGGCGACCGGGCGCGGCTGCTGCGCCGCTTCGCCGAGGCGGTGGACGCCGAGATCGAGCAGCTGGCCCGGCTCGAGGTCAGCAATGCCGGCCACACCATCGGCAATGCCCGCTGGGAGGCCGGCAATGTCCGCGACGTCCTGCACTACAGCGCGGGCATGCCGGAACGCCTGCTGGGCAATCAGATTCCGGTCCCGGGCGGCGTGAACATCACCTTCTGCGAGCCGCTGGGCGTGGTCGGCATCATCGTGCCCTGGAACTTCCCCATGCCCATCGCGGCCTGGGGCTTCGGTCCCGCGCTGGCCGCCGGGAACACCGTGGTACTCAAACCGGCCGAGCTCACCCCGCTCACCGCCATCCGGCTCGGCGAGCTCGCCGTGGAGGCGGGCCTGCCCGAGGACGTCTTCCAGGTGATCCCGGGTCGGGGCGCGGTGGTCGGGGCCCGCTTCGTCACCCATCCGGCCGTGCGCAAGGTGGTGTTCACCGGTTCCACCGAGGTGGGCAAGCAGATCATGGCCGGTTGCGCCGAGCAGGTGAAGCGGGTGACCCTCGAATTGGGCGGCAAGAGCGCCAATATCGTGTTCGCCGACGCGGACCTCGAGCGCGCCGCCGCCACCGCGCCCTACGGCGTCTTCGACAATGCCGGTCAGGACTGCTGCGCCCGCTCCCGGATCCTGGTGCAGCGCAGCGTCTTCGACCGCTTCCTCGGACTGCTCGAACCGGCGGTCCAGGGCGTACGGGTGGGCGATCCGTCCGACGAGTCGACCGAGATGGGCCCCCTCATCTCCGCCGCCCACCGCGACCGCGTCGCCGGATTCCTGGAACCGTCGACCAAGGTGGCGTTCACCGGCGCCCGCCCCGACGGCCCCGGATACTGGTTCGCCCCCACCGTCGTCCTCCCGTCGAGCCCCGAGGACCGGGTGCTCACCGAGGAGGTGTTCGGCCCGGTGGTGGCGGTGGTGCCCTTCGAGGACGAGGCCGACGCCCTGCGCATCGCCAACGACACCGACTACGGCCTGTCCGGCTCCATCTGGACCGGCGATGTCGGGCGGGCGCTGCGGGTGGCCCGCGGCGTCGAGGCCGGGAACCTGTCGGTGAATTCCCATTCCTCCGTGCGCTATTGGACGCCGTTCGGCGGATTCAAGCAGTCCGGCCTGGGCCGCGAACTCGGCCCCGACGCCGCGCGCGCCTTCACCGAGACCAAGAACGTCTTCCTCGCCACCGAGTAACCCGCCCCCTCATCGAAGGAGATACGTTGCAGCGCTTACAGGATCGAGTCGCGGTCGTCACCGGCGGCGGCAGCGGCATCGGGCTGGCCACCGTCCGGCGCTTCGCCCAGGAGGGCGCGAAGGTCGTGGTCGCCGATATCGACGCCACCAGCGGCGAGGCCGCCGCGGCCGAGGCCGGCGGGCTCTACGTGAAGGTCGACGTCACCGACGAGGAGCAGGTGCGGGACCTGTTCCAGGCCGCCGTCGACACCTACGGCGGCCTCGACATCGCATTCAACAACGCGGGCATCTCACCGCCGGAGGACGATTCGATCCTCACCACCGGCATCGACGCCTGGAAACGGGTGCAGGAGGTCAATCTGACCTCGGTGTATCTGTGCAGCAAGTACGCCATCGAGCACATGCTCGAACGCGGCCGGGGCTCGGTCATCAATACCGCGTCCTTCGTGGCCGTCATGGGCGCGGCCACCTCCCAGATCTCCTACACCGCCTCCAAGGGCGGCGTGCTGGCCATGAGCCGGGAGCTGGGAGTCCAGTTCGCGCGCCAGGGCATTCGCGTGAACGCGCTGTGCCCCGGTCCGGTCAACACTCCCCTGTTGCAGGAGCTGTTCGCCAAGGATCCCGAACGCGCCGCGCGCCGCCTGGTGCACATTCCCGTCGGGCGGTTCGCCGAGCCCGAGGAGATCGCCGCCGCCGTGGCCTTCCTCGCCAGCGACGATTCCTCCTTCATCACCGCCTCGCAGTTCATGGTCGACGGCGGTATTGCGGGCGCGTACGTGACGCCCCTGTAGCGCAACGGTTTTCGGGCGCTGCGGTTCAGGCGCCGACGGGGGCCTGGTCGACCTCCGGCGGCTCCTCCACGGTTCGTCTGGGCCCGGTGAACCAGCGCCGGGCCGAGACGAACCACCAGACGGCGATCGCGCCCACCACCCCGACCAGGGTGAGGGGCGCGTAATTCACCGCGTTCCAGGTGAATCCGTCCACCCACGGATACCCGTGATCGTCGGTCGGCAGGATGAACAGCACGCTGATGATCACGATCCAGATCAGCGCGATGATCCCGATCGGCCGATACCAGCGGCCCAGCTGCCATGGCCCGGCCTGGAATCGGTTGCCGCGCAACAGCCGCAGCAGCACCGGAATCCCGTAGGCGATGTACAGGCCGATGGTGGCCACCGAGGTGGCGGCGGCGTACGCGGTCGGGGCATTGGCGGCGGGCACCAGCATCGACGGAATCAGCAGGATGAACGCGAACACCGAGACGAAGAAGACCGCGTTCACCGGCACCCGGCGGGCCGACAGCTTCGCCCACAGCTTGGATCCCGGCACCGCGCCGTCGCGCGCGAAGGCGAACAGCATGCGGGAGGCCGCGGTGACCGAGGCGTAGCCGCAGAACAATTGGGCGACGGCGGCAATGATCAGCAGCAGCCCGGACCAGAACGAATTCAGCGAACTCTGCAGGATGTAGATGACCGGATAGCCGCTGTTCTTGGCCGGATCCAGCGCATCGTCGAGATTCGGGATCGCGAACGTGACCGCCATGATGAGCAGATACCCCGCGATGGCCGACACCACGATGGTGTTGATGATCCCCTTGGCCGCCATGCGCGAGGCGTCGTGCGTCTCCTCCGACATGTGCGCCGACGCGTCGTACCCGGTGAACGTGTACTGGGCGTGCAGTAGCCCGAGCAGGAAGCTGAACGCCACCCCGCCGAACCCGATCGCGCTGTTGTCCACGGTCTTGGTGAACACGAAGCCGATGCTCTGGTGGTGGCGCGCACCGAAACCCAGCACCACCACGAAGATGGCCACGCCGCCCACATGCCACCAGGCCGACACATTGTTGATGACCGCCGACAGATGCGGGCCGATGATGTTCAGCACCGCGTGCAGCACCAGAATCCCGGAGAACACCGCGAAGATGGCATTGCGGTCGGTCCCGATATCCCATCCGATGACATTCAGTACCACGGTGGTGAAGATGGCCGCGCCGTAATCGATGGCCGCGGTCACCGCGATCTGCCCGATCAGGTTGAACCAGCCGGTGAACCAGCCCCACACCGGCCCGCCCAGCTCCGACGCCCACCAGTACAGTCCGCCCGATGTCGGATAGGCCGAGGCCAATTCGGCCATGGCCAGCCCGACGAACAACACCATGATCGAAACCAGCGGCCAGCCCCACGCCATGGTGATCGGCCCGCCATTGGACAGGCCGATCCCATAACTCGCCAGGCCGCCGGTGAGAATCGAGACAATGGTGAAACTGATCGCGAAATTGGAGAATCCGGACCAGGATCGCGCCAATTCCTGTTTGTAACCGAGTTCGGCGAGCCGCCGTTCATCATCGGATCGAGGCTGAGTTGCGGTCATGCTAGCTCCCGAGTGAAAACGCCGCCCTCACACGGCGTTTGCCAGGAGCCCAGTGTGCGGTAATCCCGTGCCGAACCGCAGGCCAACGGGCAAATTAGTCGGCGATGGCCAGCCGCCCGGTCCGGACGAACTGCAGCTCACGCATCCGACCGCTGCCCTGGGCGAGGGCGGCCAGTTCCTTCTATAACAGTCGTTATAATCGGGGGACGGTACCATTGCCACCCAGCTGGAACCGCTCGTGCGGTCGTCGATTACCCGCGGCCGGACCTGAGATCCCCCGGCAGCCTGTCAGGTCCGGATCACGACCGGGGGTCCGTCCGAAACTCACCGCCGCATAGGACGACGACCACCCTGTCGGCTCCGATCCGAGGCCATGTCGATACGCGCCGCCTGCCGACGGCCAGCTCGGCGCGTCCTCACCGTCTATGCCCACATCGCCTGCCAACCGGCAGCCAAGACCGATAAATTCGGGGAATCAGGTCACGGCCGGCCCTCCCGACAGGAGAATTCCGTGTTCCCACCCACCGAGGACCCCCACCCCGAATACCACGACCCCAACGCGCCCGACACCCTGTACGCGACGAAACCGCCATGGGACATCGACCGCCCCCAGCCCGCCGTCACCGCCCTCGCCGAGGCCGGCGCCCTGCGCGGCCGGGTCCTCGACCTCGGTTGCGGCACCGGCGAACACGCGTTGCTCGCCGCCGGCCTGGGTCTTGATGCCACCGGGATCGACCAGTCCGCGCGGGCGCTCGAACTGGCCCGGCACAAGGCGGCGGAACGCGGCCTGCAGGCGCGGTTCGTGCGCCACAGCGCCCTGGATCTGGCCACCCTCGGCGAGACCTTCGACACCGTGCTGGACTGCGGCCTGTTCCACCTGTTCGACGGCGCGGACCGCGTCGCCCTGGTCGACGGCCTGGCCACGATCATTGCGCCGGGTGGACGCTACTTCCTGCTCGGTTTCAGCGATCGCCAGCCCGGCACCTGGGGTCCGCATCGCCTGAGCCGCCCCGATATCGAGTCCGCCTTCACCGATGGCTGGCGACTCGATTCCCTCGAACCGGCCACCCTGGATATCCTTCCCAGCCCGACCCCGGTGGCAGCCTGGCTCGCCGCCCTCACCCGGCAGTGATTCCCATGCCCGCACTCGAATCCCGCATCCCCACCGACCGATCGGCCCGCTACCTGCGTCAGTTCCGCACCCACGCCGAGGCGATGTCCTCCCCGCGCGGTCACCGCGTCCACGCCGGCAGTCCCGGGGCCGCCGGCGAGATCCACCTACGCGTCGAAGGCACCGACGCCCGCACCACAGCCCATTTCGACCCCTGGGGCCACTGCACCCTCACCGCCGAACCCGAGGCCCTCGTGATGCGCATCGACGCGACCGACGCCACGGCCCTGCACCGCATCCGCGACATCCTCATCCGCGACCTCACCCGCTTCGGCGGCGGTTCCCTCACCATCGACTGGCGGGATCCGGACTGACCGGCCTTCAGGCCAATCCGGCGCGCAGCACGAGAATCGCTATCTGCGTGCGGTTTTCGAGACCCAGCTTGGCGATGACACGGCTGATGTGCACCTTGACCGTGGACTCGCTCATGTGGAGGGTCCGGGCGATCTCGGCATTGCCCGCACCCGTGGCGACGGCCCGCGCGACCTCGCGTTCCCGATCGGTGAGCTGGGAGAGCTGGGCGAGCGCGTCCGGTTGCTGCGCGCCAGGACCTTGGGTGAAGGCGGTGAGCATGCGTTTGGTGATGGCGGGCGCGAGGATGGCGTCACCGGCGGCGACCACCTCGACGGCACGGGCGAGTTCGCGGGGCGGAGTGTCCTTGAGCAGGAAGCCCGCCGCCCCGGATTCCAGTGCGGCGTAGACGTATTCGTCCAGTCCGAAGGTGGTGAGGACGATCACCGCCGGCGGCGTGGGAAGGCCGCGGACCCGGCGGGTCACCTCGAGCCCGTCCACGTGCGGCATGCGGATATCGGTGACCACCACATCCGGGCGGTGCCGGTGCACCAGGTCCACGATGGCGCGGCCGTCGCCGTCCTGGGCGACCACCTCGATATCGCCGCCGGCCTCCAGAATCATGGCGATCCCGGAGCGCACCAGTTCCTCGTCGTCGAGCAGCACCACCCGGATCACGAAACCTCCTTCACCACATCGTCATTCGTCGGTCGTCAGCGGGAACGTCGCGTGCACCCGGTAGCCGCCGGCCAGCGGACCGGAATGCACGGTCCCACCGGCGAGTTCGACCCGTTCGCGCATGCCGAGCAGACCGAAGCCGGAACCCTGGGCAGCCAGGGCGGTCCGCTCACCGGGGCCGTTGCGGACATCGACGTCGAGACGATCGTCGGCGACGGTGAGCGCCACCCGCACCTCGGCCCCGGCCGCATGCTTGGCGGCATTGGTCAGCGCCTCCCGCACCAGTCGATGCGCGGCCCGGCCGACCGGTCCCGGCACCGGCGGCAGGTCCGGCGGCAGCGACAGGTCCACCTGTTGCCCGGCGGCGACCGCCTCGGCGACGAGTTCGGCAATGGCGCCCAGGTCGGGCACGGGCCGCAGCGGCGCCGCCTCCCCGCCGTCGCGGGCGCGCAGTACGCCGAGCAGCTCCCGCATCTCGGTCAGGGCGCGCGATCCGGTGGCGCGGATGGTGCCGGCGATCTCGGCGGGCTTGCCGTCGGCGGACACCTCGAGCGCCCCGGCCAGCACGGTGATCTGCGAAATCCGGTGCGCCACAATATCGTGCAGCTCCCCCGCGATGCGCAGGCGCTCGGCCTCCACCGCCGCCGCGGCGCGCAGGTCGCGTTCGCGTTCGGCCTGCTCAGCGCGTTCCCGCAGGGCCGCAAGGGTTTCGGCGCGCTGATTGGTCCACAGCCCCAGCAGCAGCGGCAGCGCGAGCCCGACCGTGACGATGACGCCACGGTGGAAGAAAAGCTCCCACCAGCCGCCCGCGCCCCAGGGCACCACCGCCACGATCACCGACGCGAGCGCCGCCAGCCAGGTCGGGCGGCGGTTGCCGTAGCGCCGGGCGACCGTGTAGATCGCCAGCAGCATGGGCGCGAACGCGCCGACCAGCAGCTGCCCGAGCAGCGCCACCCCGAGTACCGGCAGCGGCCGGAAGCGCCGCGCGAGCAGGGCGACACCGGCCACGACGGCCACCGGCGGGCCCGCGGCGGCGGGCAGCAGGCCGATCGCGGAGGTGTGCACCTCCTCGAAACCGGCCGCGCCGAACAGCGCGGCGAGCACGACATCGAGGATCACCGTGCCGATCCGTCGCGTCGTGCTCATTCCGGCAACCCTAGTCGTGCTCGCCATTCTCACACGTCACGGCGCGCGAGCAGCACGCGTCCGAGCGCCAGCAACACGGCCGCCACCAGCGTCAGCGGCAGTACCAGCAGCGCGGGATTCCCGGTGCCGGGCTGCACCAGCTGCCCGGCGGACAGGAAGGGCATCATCTTCGGGCTGACGCCGGCCAGCACCGCGCCGGTCTCCACCACGGTCGGGAAGCCGATGGCCACCACCATGGCGACGGTCGCATTACGGGTGACGGCGGCCATGCCCATACCGGCCAGGGCGGCGAGCGTCACGTACACGGGGACTGCGGTGAAAGCCCGTGCCAGATGCGAGGTTTCGGCGGGTAGCGTCGAGGTCAGCAGCTGCACGAGCACGGTCACGCCCACCAGCGCCAGGCCGTAGAGAGCGGCGAGCACGCCCACCGTGAGCGCCTTCGCCGCCAGGACCCGGCCCGGCCGGCGCACGGTGAGCACGGTGGTGGTGATGGTGCCGTAACGGTATTCGTGCCCGAAGGCATTGACCGCCACCGCGGTGGCGAACAGCGCGGCCAGCAGCAACGGCAGCCCCGAGACCGACGCGGCGAATTGCTCGCTCGGCGTGGCGTGGTCGCGGGCAGCAGACAGATAGGCGATGAAGCCCTGCAGGGCCAGGCCGAGCGCGAGCAGCGCCCAGGTGGAGCGCAGGGTGGCGAGCCGGGTCAGTTCGTAGCGGATGGCATTGGACATGAGCGGAAGTCCTGTTCGAGGTCAGGCGACAACGTGGCCGCGGTACTGGGCGGAATCGGCGGTGGCCTGGAAGTAGGCGTCCTCCAGGCTGGTGCGCGCCTGGGTCAGCTCGGTGATCAGCAGCCCGGTGCGCAGGGCCAGGGCGGCGACGCCTTGCCGGTCGTGACCTTCGACGGCCACGGTGCCGTCCGCCTCCACCCGGGCGCGGAATCCATGGCGGTTCAACGTCTTCGCCAGTTCCGCGGGCCGATCGGTGCGCGCCGTGATGCGGGGCGCGGAGTTGCGGGCGACGAACTCGCGCACCGATTCCGCGGCCAGCAGCCGCCCGGCGCCGATGACGACGAGCGAATCCGCCAGGTGCGCCATCTCGTTCAGCAGATGCGAGGAGACGAAGATGGTCCGCCCCTGGTGCGCAAGCTCTTTCAGCAGATCGCGCAGCCAGCGCACACCCTCGGGGTCCAGCCCGTTGGCGGGCTCGTCCAGGATCAGGGTGGCCGGATCACCCAGCAGCGCGGCCGCCAGACCCAGGCGCTGGTGCATCCCGAGACTGAACCCGCCCGCCCGCTTCCCGGCCACATCGCACAGGCCGACCAGGCCCAGCACCTCCTCGACCCGGCCCTCTCCGATGCCCGCCCCGGCGGCGATCATGCGCAGATGCCCGATGGCCGTGCGCTTGGGATGCACGGCGCGGGCATCGAGCATGACGCCGACCGACCGCAGCGGATCGGTCAGCTCGACGTAGGGCTGCCCGTCGAAAAGGGTGCGGCCGCTGCCGTGATCGAGGCCCAGCATGAGCCGCATGGTGGTCGACTTCCCGGCCCCGTTCGGACCGAGGAAGCCGGTCACCACGCCGGGCCGGACATCGAAGGACAGGTTGTCCACCGCCGGCACGTCCCCGTAGCGCTTGCCGAGCCCACGCGCCTGAATCATCCGTTCACCTCGCATCGGAAGGGCGACGCCCGTCGCGTCACCGTGTCTGCTCCGACGATTCCGGAGCGGCGCGGCGCGGCAATCAGCCGACAGCACACGGCGAGGTACCACTTTCGGCTTACGCCGGGGTCGATGAGTGCCGGCGGAACGGACGATGTTCGGCCTCGTCGAGCAGCTCGACGGCGTGTCCGCGGCACAGGGCGAGCGACTGCGAGAAGGCCAGCGCGACGGGGCATTCCGCGAGTTCGATCCGGTCGTCATGCTGATGGCCATCCGCGGCTCGGTGGACGCCGCCATCGCGCGCGCCGCCGCCGACCCGGCCTTCGACACCTCGGCCTGCGCCCAGGAACTCGCCGACATCTTCGACCGCGCCACCCGGAAGGACGCCTGATCATGGCGCTGCCCGCGACCACCCTACAGACCCCGGCCCCGACCAGAAGCGCGCGGCCCTGCGCAAACACACTGCGCGCCAGGTGATCCTGGAACTCGTCCTCCCCTCGGCGCCTATTACGCACTGCGCGGCGCGGGCGTCAACCCCTGGCCGGCACTGGTGGCGCCCGCCCTGGTCACCCTCCCCTTCCTCGCCTACGACGCCGTCCGCCACCGCCGCGTCGACGCCATCGCCCTGTTCACCCTCACCATGATCGTGGCCGGCACGGTGGTTTCCCTGGTCACCGGCGATCCGCGCACCCTGCTGGTCCGGGACAGCTGGCTGTTCGGGGCGCTGAGCCTGTGGACGCTGGGCACGCTGCTCACCCAGCGGCCCATGATGCGCAGCTTCGCCCGCACCATCGTCACGGTGAAGATCGGCGAGGCGGGATATCGGGAGTGGGATGCACGCTGGGACAACGACTCCCGCTTCCGCCATCAATTGCGCGTGCTGACCGCGGTGTGGGGCACGGTATTCACCCTCGACGCCGTCGTTCGGGTGGCCTTCGCCTGCACACCGCCCCTCGACGCCGTTCCCCTGGCCACCACGCTGCGATGGCTCGTGGTCCTCGCCGGGCTGATCACCTTCCACATCGTCTACGTCACCCGCAACGGGCTGAAGGTCTGAAAAACGGAAGGATTTGCCGGTCGCTGAGACGAATTGACCGCCGCGGTGGCCGAAAATTGTGTCAGCCCCCTCGACAGAACTTCTGCCATTGCGCCGTAAAGTGATACGTTTTCTCTATGGCCGGTTCGGCCGATAACACTTAATGCGCATCAGGGAGATGCCGTGTCCAGAGCTGTGAAAGCGACCGCCGCATGGGTTTGCGGGGGAATTCTCGGGATTGTTGCCGGTTTGTTCGAGGCGGCGGGCGCGTACGCCGACGACGCGGGCGGTCCCGCCCAGGTCGGCGACACCGTGTATTTCAGCATGGGCGAGTGGAACTGTTCGATCGGCGCGGCCGGCGCGGTGGGGTGTGATCTGACGGTTCCGGCGGCCACCATGAATGTGCTCTATGCCGGGGCCCAGGTGCCGTTCTCGAATGTGCCTGCCATTTCCATCGATTCGACCGCGCTGCCCGCGCATCCCGAGTGGAATTCCAACGGCAGCCACACCCTCGCGGGCGGAAATCCGGGTCTGGCCCCCATCGCGCAGGTGAGCGGACACGATCCGCAGTTCTCGATTACCCATGCCGGCGCGACCTGTCAGATCACCTTCAATGGCTCGGCCGTGTGCACGTCGATGGGGCACGGGTTCAGCCAAAGGGGACCAGTGCCTTTCGGCTACTGATCCCCTTCGAATCACGTGATTACCGGTACCAGACGCCGGAATCCCAGTCGCCGTAGTCCCAGACATTGAAATCGTAACGACCATGCGCTCCCCCGAAGAGGTAACCCCACCAGCCGGCCGAAGTGTCGCAGATCTGGTCGTCGTGGTTGCACACCGTCAGAACCGGGAAATCGCCGAACCAGTCGTCGACGCCGGCCAGCGGATAGCCGATGATCCCGTTGCCGGGAGTCGAGGACAGTCCGCCCCAACCCGGGCCGGGGGCCCGCTTGGGATCCGACAGCAGAATGGCATTGGCATTGTCGACGTCCTGGTGTGCGGTGACCCAGGCGTGCACGATGCCGGCGCCCTCACTGTGCCCGATCAACCGGATGTGGTCGCCCGGGCATTCGTTGCGGTGCTGCCAGAACAGTCGGTCCAGTTCATTCAACCCCGACATCGGGTCGGCGGAGTTGTATCCGACTGGCTGATCGACGTACGGGATGAAGATGGACGAGGTGTTGTCGCCGAGTCCGCCGATGCCGATCGCCCAATCACCGGTGCAGACATCGGCATTGGCCTTCGGGGCCGCCAGGTGCGTGATGGAAAAGAGGATGGCCAACAGTAATGCGGCGAAGAGCGCCGTTGCTCTACGCATGGTCGTAACTTTCTTTATTTGTGTAACCTCCGGGTCGGGCCCGGCTTGCGCATGATGTACCCAGAAATTGCTGGGGTTCTTGATTTCTGGCGAAACAGTTACACACGCACTGCTTTTGTTGGCCGTACCGCGATGTCAGCGGGGCCGCGTGTGCACGACCCGGCCAGCTTGCCGGGCATTGACACGGAGACGTTCGGCCATCGGTCGCACAGCGCGCGGGTCAGTCGCGTCCGAATCCGGTGTGCCGGTGCGAAACTCCCGTATCCGAGGACGCGCTGCGCGAAATCGGCAATGCCGCCCGGCTCAGTCGCGCAAGCGGACCAGGGCGATGGGGCACTCGCTGCCGTGCAGCAGCGCGTGACCGGTCGAGCCGAGCGCCATACCGGGATAGCCACGGGTGCCGTGACTTCCGACCACCAGCAGTTGCGCACCGGCGGCGGCATCGAGCAGAACCCGGGCGGGACGTCCTTCCTTCACAACGGATTTCACCTCGACGCCCGGGTAGTCCCGGGTATTGCGATCGAGCATGCGCGTGAGCAGCTGGACCGCGTCGTCGTAGGAGCGGGTGTCGCTGTCTCCGGACACCTCCCACGCCTGGACCGCGATCAGCGGCACGCCGCGCCGGGAGGCCTCGTCGAAGGCGATCTCGAGTGCACGGACGCTGTGCGGCGACCCGTCCACGCCGGCCACCACGGGCAGGTCCGACAGCCCGTCCGTCTCACCGGGAACCACCACCACCGGTCCCTGCGCATGCCGCGCCACACCGGTGCTGACCGACCCGAGCAGGCTGCGGTGATAGGCGCTCATCCCGCGCACGCCGACCACCACGTAGTAGGCGGTGGCGGCGAGCTCCGCCAGCACCATGACGGCCGGGACATCGACTAGGAAGGTGCGGATATCGCGAATCTCGCGGTCCCCGGCGGCTTTCCGCGCGATCTCGGCGGCGGCGTCGAGGGCGGCCTGGGCGGTATCGCGCAGCCGATCGTGCAGCAGCCGGACCGGGCTCTCGTCCAGGGGCGATTCGCCGCCAGCGGGCACCGCGAACACCAGGTGCAGGGCCGCGCCGCGCAGGGCCGCGTCCACGGCGGCCCAGCGCACGGCGTGCAGGGCGGACTCGGACGCGTCGACACCGACCACGATCGGCCGGTCGAGACTGTGAACAGGCACCGCGTTCGGCCTCCCTCCGGGTGGACAGAACCTTCCGCGGGCGATCCTACGAGCCGACCGGACGGTCTCCAGGTCGACTCGCCGTGGGCAGTCCGACGATGAACAGGGGCTGATCGGGGTACATCTGGGTGGACTGATCCCGCAGGATCTGCCACAGCAGCGCATACGGTTCACCGGTCTCGAAGTCGCGCAGGCGCATGACCGTCGGCGCCCCGGTGAGGCTGTAGTGCTCCTCGGTCCACATGCGCCGGAAGATCTCGAAGCGGCCGAACTCGGTCAGCAGCCGGGCATCGTCGGCGGCCTCGCCGACGATGGCCATCACGCCGCGCAGCGTGGCGATCGCACGCCGCAGATCGGACTCCCAGGCCGGCAGCACCGCACGCGCGGCCGGATTGGTGAGCATCCACCGCAGATAGTTGCCGTCCTCGCCGACGCCCGGGAAGGTGCGCAGATGAGCAGTATTGGCGGCCAGCACATTCAGATACCGGTCCAGGTAGGCCGCGGGGTGCGGGAGGTGGGCGGCGAGAATGCCCGGCACGTCCGCGGCGATCGGCCCGCGGGCCGCGGCCGGGTGCTGCGGCAGGGCGGCCAGTTCGAGCAGATGCCGGTATTCGACCGGGGTCACCGGGCCGACCTTGTGCAGATAGCGCACCATGGCCGTCAGCACCTGCTCGGTCGGGTGGTCGCGGTCGCCGCGTTCCATGCGCGTGATGTAGCTGATGCTGACACCCGAGCCGAAGGCCAGCCGCTCACGAGAGACGCCGCGTCGTTCCCGCAGCCGCCGCAGCGTACTGCCGAAGCTCGGTGGTTCCACCCGCCCGAACATCGACCCCGAGTCGCCGAAAGTTCCGTCACTCATATCCCACCCCGGAAAACACTCCACCCGCCTGGATGGACCTCGATCAGTGGCTACTGCCTAGCAGCCTGCACTCCTGTCGGCAAATCGAGTATCCGGAACAAATAGGGGCAGGGCAGCGAATTCCCGGTATCGGGACCGGCTCACTCGCCACCGGCGGGCGCGGCGACGGCCGCCGAGGCGGCGGGAAGGTCTCGGCGCGAACGATATTCGCCCCGCCAGCGCAGGAAACCGAGCACCACGAGCAGGAAGAACAGTCCGTAGACCGCGCCCGAGGCGTACAGGCCGGATTTCATCGCGAGCGGCACACCGACCAGATCGACGAGCATCCAGATGATCCAGAAGTCGGTCAGGGCCCGGCTCTGCGCGAAGGTCGCGATGGCGCTGCCGACGAAGACATAGGCATTGGCGCACGGGGACCAGGCGATGTGCAGCCAGCCGAGGTGGGCGAACGCCTCGGCCACCGCGACCGTGCCGACCGCCAGCAGGGCCAGCAGCGTCAGGCGTTCGCGGCGGGTGGCGGGCCGGACCATCAGATCCCGGTGCTCGGAGGTGCCGCGCCGCCAGGCCAGCCAGCCGTAGCCCGCGAGCCCGATGAACAACAGCTGCTTGAGCGCGTTGCCGGGCACGTGGGCGTGCACCGACGCCGCCAGCAGCAGGATCGCGCCGGCCAGCTGCACGGGCCACGTCCACATGGTCTTGCGCATGGCCAGCCACACCACTGCGAGGGACAGCAGATTGCCGATGGCGTCGGTCCAGAGGATGTGTTCATCGAACAGGTCGAATCCGGTGTTCACCGGGCCTCCTCCGCTGCCTGCCGAGCACAGCTGCCGGATCCGGGTCCCGGGGCGTGCGTTCTGTCGTCGTGCGGAACCACCGTGCCACATACCGATATTCCCGCCACCGCCCCTCCCCGATCGGGGACCGGTGCGGCACAGGCATGGGCCGCCAGCCTTGATGCCGATCGCCCGGCGCGGTGAGGGTCCCGCGTCGAAAAGGCGCGCGGTGCGCGGCGGATCTACGACGTTCCAGCCGACCGGGATGATCAGATCGATCGCGGACCGGACATTCGACGATGCGAATTGCAGCCAGATGATGGATCCGTGGTGGATTCCCGCTGACTTCACGCGGCGGAATGACCTTGTGCGCCCGCGTGAGTACGTTGGCGAATATGCGCACCGAAGGTGATTCCTGGGATATCAAGACCAGTGTTGGATCCACGGCATTGTTCGTGGCGGCCGCCCGGGTGCTGGGTGGCCGCGCGATCGATGCGCCGGCGCACGATGAGTTCGCCGAGCTGTTCGTGCGGGCCGCGGGCGGGGAATGGGCCGAGCTGCTGGCGGGCCGCTTGCCCGAACACCCGCTGCTGGCACCCGAGTTCGGGGTGCAGTTCCAGCAGCATCAGATCTCTCGCACCCGATATTTCGACGATTACATGGCCGCCGCCTCCTATGCGGGGGTGCGTCAGGTGGTGATTCTGGCGGCCGGCCTGGACTCGCGTGCCTACCGGCTGGCGTGGCCGGACGGCACCGTGATCTACGAGCTCGACCGCCCGCAGGTGCTCGACTTCAAACGGGAGACGCTCGCCGCGGCCGGGCACCGGCCGCGCGCCGAGCGGCACGAGGTGGCGGTCGATCTGCGCGAAGACTGGCCGAAGGCCCTGCGCGACAGCGGATTCGATCCCGCCGCGCCGACCGCATGGCTGGTGGAGGGCCTGCTGATCTATCTGACGCCGGCTGCGCAGGACCAGCTCTTCGATGCCATCGCCGGGCTCAGCGCGCACGGCAGCCGGGTCGCCATCGAGCAGATGGATCCGCTGCCCGCGGAGTCGGTCGCCGAGATGACCGGGGAGGGCGAGACCGGCTCGGACTGGGTGGGCATGATCTACAACGAGCCCCGCAGCGACGCCACCGAATGGTTCACCGCCCGCGGCTGGACCGGTCAGCGCGTCAATCTCACCGAGTACATTCACGACCTCGGCGGCACTCCGCCCGACAATCCGCGACAGCAGTCGCTGATCAATCTGGTCACGGTCATCCGGCCCTGACCCGGCTCGGCCCGGATCTCGCGCGGTCCTGGTATCACAGCGGCACGCTGTCGAGGGCCGCGCGCATTTCCGCGAGCACCAGCGGAAGTTCTTCCGGGGCAGGCGATCCCAGCGCGATGCGCAGCCCGTGCGGCACGTGCGCGGTGGTGGCGAACGTCTCGGCGGTGCAGACGCGAATGCCGCGCCGGGACAGTTCGGCGGCGATCCGGTCCATGCGCTGGTCCGGATCGATGGGCAGCCACGCGAAGAACGAGCACGGGTGGGCGATCGGATTCCGATCGCCGAGCTCCTGATGCAGGATGCGCTGATGCTCCTGCGCGGCAACGCGACTCGCCTGTTCGAGAGTGCCGACGGTGCCGTCGGCGAGCCAGCGGGTGGCCAGGGCGCTGGTCAGCCCGGGCGGACCGGCCATGGTGGCGCGCAGGGTGCGGGCCAGGGCGGGCGCGGCCATGGGCGGGTGGACCAGCATGCCGAAACGCAGTCCGGCCGCGACGCTCTTGGACAGGCTCGACACCCAGAAGGTGCGCTCCGGGGCGATCGCCGCCAGCGGTGGCGGGGCCGGATCGGCGAGAAAGGCGTAGGCGGCGTCCTCGATCAGGAACAGATCATGCCGGCGCGCAACGGAAACGAGCGCTCGCCGCCGGTCGCTGTCGATCACCCAGCCGAGCGGATTGTGCAGGGTCGGCATCGTATAGAGCGCGCGCACCGGCCTTTTCGCACACAACCGCGCCAGGGCGTCGGGGTCCGGGCCGTTCCCGGCCGCCGGAACCGGTGCGAGCGTGAGCCTGTGCGCCTGGGCCAGCAGCTTGAATCCGGGGTAGGTGAGCTCGTCCACGGCGATCACGTCGCCGGGTGAGAACATCGCTCGCACAACCAGATCCAGCCCGTGCTGCGCCCCGGTGGTCAGCACCACCCGCGCCGGATCGACCTCGAGACCCCGCCGGCCGAGGAACCCGGCGATCGTCGCGCGATCGTGCGGCCGCCCACCCGGCGGCTGCTGCCGCAGCAGGGCGTCCAGATCGCCGGAGGCCGCCAGGTCGCGTAAACCCGTGCGCAGCAATTCCTCCCGACGCGGCGACAGCGGCTGGGTGAAGGCCAGATCCGCCCACACCGTCTCCGCGCCCGGCCCGTACGCGGCCGCGGCCAGCCGCACCGACCGATCCCGCACGAAGCTCCCCCGCCCCGGTTCGCCGACCACCAGCCCCGCCCGCTTCAGTTCCGCGAACACCCGGGTCGCGGTGGCCACCGCGATACCGTGCTCGGCGGCCAGCTGCCGATGCGTAGGCAGGCGCTGTCCCGGCGCCCAGCGCCCGTCCCGGATCTGCCCGGCGAGGGCGGTGGCGACATCGGTGTAGGTCCGCATCTTCCGACTGTACCTAGGACAATTTCTTGATCGTCCTGCCCCGGCGTCCTACCGTCCGTTCCCATGACGATCGTGACCACCGAAGTGCCCGCCCTGGACTACCTGCGCGCACAGCTCGACGGCACCGGGACCGACGGCCTGACCTGCCAATTCCATTACCCCACCGCCATTTCCCGCACCCTGGGCATCCGGCTGGTGGCCATCGACCCCGGCCGCGCCACCGTCGAGCTGGACACCGATCCCGCCCGGCACGGCAACCAGCAGGGCACCGTCCACGGCGGTCTGCTCACCGAACTGGCCGATGCCGCCATCGGCACCGCCCACTCCACCGTCGTGGGTCCCGGCGAAACGTTCACCAGCATCGATCTCCGCGCGGTCTTCCTCCGCCCGGTATGGCAGGACACGCTGCGCGCCACCGCCTTCCCCACCCACTCCGGCCGCACCATCACCCACTACCAGTGCGATATCACCCGCGCGGACGGCAAGCCGGTCGCCACGGTGACCAGCATCGTGACCACCCTGCGAGGCGAACGCTCCCACGGCCGCTGAGTATTGGAGAATTCTGCCGAGTATCGGAGAACCTATAGCTGACATAGGCCGATCTATTGGCAGCCGGATACAACAGCTTCCTAACGTGGTCGCCGGGACGAGCTGACGAAACCCCGGCCTTACCGAACCGTGTCGCGGTAGCGTTGTGACAGCATGGGCGGGAAGGCGAGGTCGGCGTCCATGATGCGAATCGACAAGGCCGAGGACAGTTTTCGCAGGCGCTCGCAGCCGTCTGGTCCTATCACCTCGTAGCGGTGGGTCGACAGTTCGTCGGTGCGGGTCTCGATCGCTGCGCGGCGCGCGGCGCCGTGGGTGCTCAGGGTGAGATCGCTATCGGTGAGCCAGTTACGGTCGCGCAGTGCGGCCACCCCGCTCCAAGGGTGGAGCGGACCGGGTGAAGAGCAGAAAATACCAGGTGGCGCAGGCTATTTGCGTGCGCCGACGATCCGCAGCGCGAGATCCACGTAGTAGTCGCCGATCTCCTCGGGCGACAGCGGACCGCCCTCCCGGTACCAGCGCGCGAGGTCGATGCCCAGTGAGAGCAGCGCTACCGCCGCCATGCGCGGATTCGGATTGTCGAACACGCCCGCGTCGACCCCGCGCTCGATCAACTGCCGCATCTCGGTGTCGATGACGTGGCGGATCTCTTTGATCTCGCGCTGATGCTCGGGGCTCAACGCGGCGAGTTCGTAGTTGATGACCCGGGCCACGGTGTGCGCTCGGGCGTGGTGAATCGCGAATTGCCGCATGACCGCGACCAACTGCTCGACCGGGTCGTCCGAGGCGGCCACCGCCTCCCGCATCCGCTCGAGCGTGTCCAGGTGCCCGGTGTGCGAAACCTGGTAGAGCAGCTCTTCCTTGGAGCGGTGGTGGACGTAGATGGCCGCCGTGCTCAGTCCCGCGATCGAGGTGATGTCGCGCGTGGTGGCGCCGTGGAAGCCGCGCTCGGCGAAGGCGGCGACCGCGGCGTCCAGTAGTCGGGCCCGCGTCTCGTCCGCGCGCGAGCGATCCTCTGATTCGGTCACCTGAACAGTCTTACATCAGAGCGCGAGCACCAGTTTTCCGGTGTTGCCGCCGGTGAACAGCAGATTCAGCGTCTCGCCGAAATGCTCCACCCCACCCTGCACGACATGCTCCCGGCTCTTGATCCTGCCCTCGGTCAGCCACTTCGCGATGTCCGCCACCGCCTCGCCGTAGCGGTCGGCGTAGTCGAAGACCACGAAGCCGGTCATGGACGCCCGGAACACCAGCAGCGACATGTAGCGCGACGGCCCGGGCCGCAGCTGGTCGTCGTTGTAGGCCGCGATCGCCCCGCACAGCACGATGCGGGCCCCGCGGCGCAGATTGGCCAGCGCCGCATCGAGAATCTCACCACCGACATTGTCGAAGTAGATGTCGATGCCCTTCGGCGCGAGCTCCCGCAGCCGCTGCAGCACGTCCTCACCGCGGTAGTCGATCGCGGCGTCGAAACCGAATTCCTCGGTGAGCAGCCGGCACTTCTCCGCTCCACCGGCGATCCCGATGACGGTGGCGCCCTTGGCCTTCGCGATCTGGCCGACCACGCTCCCGACCGCGCCCGCCGCCGCCGAGACCACCACGGTCTCACCAGCTTTCAGCTTCCCGACCTCCAGGAGCCCGAAATACGCTGTCATGCCGGGCATTCCGAGCGCACCCAGCCAGGTCGGCCCGGGCGCGACGCCCAGGTCGACGTGCTGCACGCCGCGGCCGTCGCTGATCGCGTACTCGGTCACCCCGAAGGTGCCGCTCACGGTGTCGCCGACGGCGAAATCGGGGTGGGTGGATTCGACGACGGTCGCGATATCCAGCGACCGCATCACTTCGTCCAGCCCGACCGGCGGGAGGTAGGAGCGCACGTCGTTGAGCCAGCCGCGCATGGCCGGATCGAGCGAGATGAAGTCGATCTTGACCAGGATCTGCCCCGTGCCGAGCGGGGGCAGTTCCTCGGTGGTCACCTTCCAGGTGCCGACGCCGGGCAGTCCGGTGGGGCGCTGGGCCAGCCGTACCTGCTGTGTCTTCGTCATGGGGGTCTCCTCAGATCGCGCCCTGGTCGGGGTCGCCGGCGGGCAGCGGTTCGAAGACCTGCACGTCCGGCGGTGCCGCGAGGGCGTTGGCCAGGGCCGCGCCGACTTCGCGCAGAGCCGCGCCCTGGCCGTGTTCGCGCAGCGCGTCCCGGGACGCCCACTTCTCGATCATGACGAACTGCCCGGGGTTCTTGGCATGCCGGTGCAGCGCGTAGCGCAGGCAGCCGGGCTCGGCGTGCACGGCCGGAGCGGCCGCGCGCAGGGTCTTCTCGACCAGGTCTTCCTGGCCGGGCTTGGCGATCATGGTCGCGACGACGACGCAGGGGTCGGCCATGGGATCCTCCTCGGAGAATGGATGGTGTCGAAACTCGTTGCGGTCAGCCGCGTTTGCCCCACTCGGGGTCGCGGCGGCGCAGTTCCCACTGCGCGATGGAACGCTTGTGCACCTCGTCCGGTCCATCGGCCAGGCGCAGGGTGCGCAGGTGGGCGTACATGCTGGCGAGCGGGAAGTCGTCGGAGACGCCACCGCCGCCGTGCACCTGGATGGCGCGGTCCACGACCTTCAGCGCCACATTGGGAGCCGCGACCTTGATCGCCGCGATCTCGGTGCGCGCGGCCTTGTTGCCGACGGTGTCCATCAGGTGTGCGGCCTTGAGCGTCAGCAGACGGGCCATATCGATCTCGATGCGGGACTCGGCGATCCAGTCCTGGATATTGGCCCGATTCGCCACCGGCTCACCGAAGGTCACGCGTGACTGCGCACGGTCGATCATCAGATCGAGGGCCCGCTCGGCCATGCCGATGGCGCGCATGCAGTGGTGGATGCGGCCCGGGCCCAGGCGGGCCTGGCTGATCATGAACCCGTCGCCCTCACCGGCGAGCAGCGCTGTCCTGGGCACCCGCACGTTCTCGAACAGCACCTCGGCGTGCCCCTCGCGGTCCTGGTAGCCGAAGACCGGCAGGCCGCGCTGCACGGTCACACCCGGGGCGTCGATCGGGACCACCATCATCGACTGCTGGCGGTGCGTGGCCGCGCCGGTATCGGTCTTGCCCATGACGATGAGGACCTTGCAGTTCTTGTGCAAGGCGTTGGAGGTCCACCACTTCCGGCCGTTGAGCACGTAGTCGTCGCCGTCGCGGTCCATGCGCAGCTGGATGTTGGTGGCGTCGGAGCTCGCGACCGCGGGCTCGGTCATGGCGAACGCGGACCGGATCTCACCGTCCAGCAGCGGGCGCAGCCACTGCTCCTTGTGCTCGGGTGTGCCGAAGAGGGTGAGCACCTCCATGTTCCCGGTGTCGGGGGCGGCACAGTTGGTGGCCTCCGGCGCGAGATGCGCACTGCGGCCCATGATTTCGGCCAGCGGCGCGTACTCGAGGTTGGTCAGGCCCGGGCCCCATTCCGGATGCGGGTGGAAGAGGTTCCACAGCCCCCGCTTCCTGGCCTCGGTCTTGAGCTCCTCGACGATCGGCGGCTGGAAATGCGGGTCCCCGGACTCCGCCATCTGCTCCTCGTACACCGCCTCGGCCGGGTAGACGTGCTCGTCCATGAAGGCGAGTAGATCGTCCCGGTAGCGCTGGGCCCGATCGGTCATGTCGAACATGCTCACTCCTCGAAATAGTCTGTGCCGCGCAGGCGAAACTATACTTGAACCCGGATTCAACTTTGTTTTCCGGCGGCCGAGCCGAGGTCGGCCAGCTCGGCCAGCACCGCGCGGTGCCGGCCGGGACTACCGAGCCCGAGCTGATCGGCCTTGGCGCGCTTGAGATACAGATGCACCGGATACTCCCACGTCATGCCGATACCGCCGTGCAATTGAAGCGCTTCTTCGGCGGATGTCACCGCGACGTCAGCGCAGTAGGCAGCGGCGACCGCGGTGCCCACGGCCGCGTCGGGATCGCCCGCGGCGATCGCGCCCGCCGCGTAGCGGGCACTGGCGGCCGCCGCCTCGACCTCCACGAACAGGTCGGCGAGACGGTGTTTGAGTGCCTGGAATCCGCCGACCACGCGGCCGAATTGGCGGCGCATCTTCAGATAGCCGACGGTCGCCTCGAGGCACCACGCCGCGATACCCGCCTGCTCCGAGGCCAGCAGCGCCGCGCCGATCTCCAGCGCCGTCCGCAGCGCGGCCGCTCCCGCCTCGGCCGGGACCACGAGGTGCCCGGGCGCGGCGTCGACCACGACATCGGCCAGCGGCCGGGTCATATCGAGCGAGACCACCGGCGTCACCGTGGCCGCAGCCACCGGCACGGCATGAATCTCGGTGCCGGACGCGGTGTCGACCGCGGCCAGCAGCACATCGGCGTCCAGGACGCCCGCGACGCTGGTCACGCTGCCGGACAGGCGGCCGTCGGTGTCCTTCCGGAAGAACGGGACCGCGTCCGGCGAGGCGGCGGTGAAGGGCGCGAGCAGCGCGACCGTCACCGCACCGTCGGCGAGCTGCCCGACCAGGTCGGAATCACCGGCGAGCAGCACGGTGGCGGCGATGACACTGCTGGTGAGAAACGGTACGGGCGCGACCGACCGCCCCAGTTCCTCCAACACCACCGCCGCGTCGCGAGCGGAGCCGCCCGCGCCGCCACGCTCCTCGGGGACGAGCAGTCCGGCCAGCCCCAGATCCCGTGCCAGCGCCTTCCACAATCCCGGCGTCAGCGCCCGATCGCCGGCGTAGGCCCGCGCGACCGCCGCCGGATCACAGTGGGCCGCAAGCAGATCGCGCACCGCGTGCCGCAGCGCCGCCTCGGTGTCGGTATCGAGCAGCAGAATGTCGTCGCTCATCGGGCCAGGTCCTTCCAGGCGGTGTCCTTGTCCCCGCGCGCCTCGGCGGGCAGGCCGAGGACCCGTTCGGCGACGATATTGCGCAGGATCTCGGACGTGCCGCCCTCGATCGAGTTGCCCTTGGCGCGCAGGTAGCGGTAGCCGGGCCCGCGGCCGGCGAAGTCGACGCGGTCGGGCCGCACCATGGTCCAGTCGTCGTAGCGCAGGCCGTCCTCGCCGAGGATCTCCAGTTCGAGACCGGTCAGCTGCTGGTTCGACCGCGCGAAAGCCAGTTTGAGCGCGGAACTTTCGGGCCCCGGCTGACCGGCGGAGGTCCGCTGCCGCATGCGGGCGGCGGCCAGCCGCCCGGCTTCGGCCTCGACCCACAGCCGCAGCAGCCGGTCGTGCAGTTCCGGCGTGTGCCTGTCCGGATTCTCCCGCCAGGTGCGGGTGACCGCGGCGAGCACACCGCTCTCCCGCGGCACCGCGCGCCCGCCGATGGCCGCCCGCTCGTTGTTGAGGGTGGTGGTGGCGACGCGCCAGCCCTCCCCCACCCCGCCGAGGCGCTGGGCGTCGGGGATGCGGACGCCGGTGAGGAAGACCTCGTTGAACTCCGCCTCGCCGGTGATCTGGCGCAGCGGCCGCACCTCGACGCCCGGATCGCGCATATCGCAGATGAAGAAGGACAGGCCCGCGTGCTTGGGGCGGTCGAGGTCGGTGCGCGCGAGCAGGATCGCCAGATCGGCCTTGTGGGCCACCGACGTCCACACCTTCTGCCCGTTGACGATCCAGTCCTCGCCGTCGCGGACGGCCCGGGTGCCGACCGCCGCCAGGTCCGATCCGGCGCCCGGCTCACTGAACAGCTGGCACCAGATCTCCTCGCCGGTCCACAGCGGACGCAGGTAGCGCTGCCGCTGTTCCGGGGTGCCGTGGATGGCGATGGTGGGCGCCGCCATCCCGAGGCCGATGCCGTTGAGTTCGGCCTGATGACCGGGAGCCCCCGCCTGTTCGAACAGCTCGTCGACGAACAGCTGGAGGTCGCGGTCGGCGCCGCGGCCGCCCAGCCCGACGGGGAAGTACACCCAGGCCAGTCCGGCGTCGAAGCGGGCGCGGTGGAAGGTCACCGGGTCGGCCGTGGCCGGATCATGCTCGGCCAGCAGGGATTCCACCCGCCGGCGCAGGTCGTCGCGAACCGTATCGCTCATCGGTCCTGCTCCTTCGTCTCAGGGCACCAGCAGGGAGACGGCTTCGGCGACACAGGCCGGTTTGGCCGCGCCGTCGATCTCCACGGTGACCCGGCTGACCGCCTGGAACCCCATGCTCGCCGGCGTCAGCGACACCAGTTCCACCCCGGCGCGCAGCCGCGAGCCCACCGGGACCGGGGACGGGAAGCGAACCTTGTTGGCCCCGTAGTTGACTCCCATCGACAGCCCCTCGACGGTGTACACGCTCGCGGTGAGCATGGGCAGCAGCGACAGGGTGAGGAAGCCGTGCGCGATGGTCGTCCCGAACGGACCGGCGGCGGCCCGTTCCGGATCGATATGGATCCACTGGTGATCGCCGGTCGCGTCGGCGAACCGGTCGATCTGCTCCTGGGTCACGGTGTGCCAGTAGCTGTAGCCGAGATGGGTGCCGACTGCCTTCTCCAGTTCGGGCAGCCCCTGGAATACCCGCATTGTTCGCGTCCTTCCGTTCGATTCCGTTGCGCGGCTAGTTCTTCGGCCCGCCGGCCACGTAGATGACCTGTCCCGACACGAATCCCGCGCCCTCGCTCGCCAGGAACGACACCGTGTGCGCGATGTCCTCGGGCTTGCCGGAGCGGGCCACCGGGATGGTGGAGATGAGCGCCTGCCGGAAGTCGTCGAACGAGACGCCCATGCGCTCGGCGGTGGCCTGGGTCATCTCGGTTTCGATGAAGCCCGGTGCGACGGCATTGGCGGTGACGCCGAACTTGCCGAGTTCGAAGGCGAGGGTCTTGGTGAAGCCCTGCAATCCGGCCTTGGCGGCCGAGTAGTTGGCCTGGCCGCGATTGCCCAGCGCCGAGGTGCTGGACAGGCTGACGATGCGGCCGAAGCCCTGCTCGATCATGTGGCGCTGAACCGCCCGCGTGCACAGGAACGCGCCGCGCAGATGCACGCCCATGACCGCGTCCCAATCGGCGACGCTCATCTTGAACAGCAGGTTGTCGCGCAGGATGCCCGCATTGTTGACCAGCACGGTGGGCGCGCCCAATTCGGCGGCCACCCGGTCCACGGCCGCGGTCACGGCCTGCTCGTCGGACACGTCCGCGCCGACGGCGAGGGCGCGGCCGCCGGCCGCCTCGATCTCCGCGACGACCGGCTTGCAGGCCTCCTCGTCGAGATCCAGGACGGCGACGGCCATTCCGTCGTCCGCCAGTCGCCGTGCGATCGCGGCGCCGATGCCCCGGGCCGCGCCGGTCACGACCGCTACCCGCGGTGTCTGCGTGCTCACGATGTTCTCCTCTGTGGTGCGATCAGGTCGGTGTCGATCAGGCCGAGGGCGTGCAGACCACGCGCCCGACGGTCTTGCCGTCGGCGAGACGCTGGACGCCATCGGCGATGTCCGCCAGGGCGAGTCGTTCGCTGACCAGGGGGCGGATCGCGCCCGCGGTGGCCAGCCGGGTCAGCTCGCGGTGGCAGTCGGCGACCGCGGCCGGGTCGTAGGCGTTGTAGAGCCCCCAGTGCAGGCCGACGATCGAATAGTTCTTGACCAGTGCGTGATTCAGTGCGGCACGCTGGATGTCGCCGCCCGCGAAGCCGACGACCAGGATGCGGCCCTCGAAGGCGATGCACTTGGTCGAGCGGGTGTAGGTGTCGCCGCCGACCGGATCGTAGACGACGTCGGCGCCGCGATTGTCGGTGACCCGCTTGACGACCTCGACGAAATCCTCACTCCTGCGGTCGATCACGATGTCGGCGCCGAGCGCGCGGGCGTACTCGGCCTTCTCGGGCCCGCCCACCACGCCGATGACGCGGGCCCCGGCCGCCTTGCCGAGCTGGACGGCGGCGCTGCCGACCCCGCCCGCGGCCGCGTGCACCAGCAGGGTCTCCCCCGCCTGCAGCGCGGCACGGCGATGCAGTCCGAACCATCCCGTCTGGTAACCGATGAACAGGGACGCGGCCTCCGCGTCGTCCAAAGCGGTTGGCGCGGTGAAGGTCTGGGCCGCCTCCAGGACCGCGTACTCGGCGAAACCGCCGTACGGCAGCGAGCTGCCGCCGAGCACGCGGTCACCGACCGCGATCCCGGCGACCTCGGCACCCGTGGCGACGACCTCCCCGCACAGCTCGACGCCGGGCGTGAACGGCAGCGGCGGCTTCACCTGGTACAGGCCGCGGCACATGAGCACGTCGGGAAAGTTCGCCGCCGCGCCGGTGACCCGCACGACCACCTGACGTGGGCCGGGTTCGGGGCGCTCCACGGTGTCGAGCCGCATCACCTGTGCAGGCTCGCCCAGTACGTGGACCCGCCAGGCCCGCATGTCCGCCACTCTAGACGCCCCCGGTCAGCGTGAGGCCGCCGTCCACCACGAGCAGCTGGCCGGTGAGCCAGGCCGCGTCCGCGGAGAGCAGGAAGGCGACCACGCTGCCGATGTCCTCGGGCACGCCCAAGCGCTTGAGCGGGTACGCGGCGGCGATCTGTTCCTCGCGGCCCTCGTAGAGCGCGGTGGCGAACTTCGTCTTCACCACCGCCGGCGCGACGGCGTTGACGCGGATGTCCGGGCCGAGCTCGACCGCGAGCTCCTGGGTGATGTGGGTCAGCATCGCCTTGCTGGAACCGTAGAAACCGATGCCGGGCGCGGGCTTGAGCCCGGCGACCGAGGAGACGTTCACGACCGCGCCGCCGTGGTCCTTCATCCACGTCCGGTAGGCGTGCTGCACCCACGACAGCGCGGCAAGACAGTTGACCTCCACGATCTTTCGGGCCGCGTCGAGGTCGAGCTCCACCATCGGCCCGAACACCGGATTGATCCCGGTGTTGTTCACCAGCAGGTCGGCACTGCCGAAGGTCTCGACGGCCCGCTCGAGGGTCTCGGCCTGATGCGCGGCATCGTCGGCGCGCCCCGCCACGGCCAGCGCCTTCGACGGCCCGCCCAGCGCCGCGACGGCCTCGTCGAGCGCTTCCTGCTTGCGAGCGGTGATCACGACCTTGGCGCCCTCGTCCACCAGGCGCTGCGCGATGCCGAGGCCGATACCCCGGCTGGCGCCGGTGACAATGGCGGTCTTGCCTTCGAATCTGTTCACGGACAGGTCCTTTCAGGTCGCCCGTGGCCACGGCGGTCTCGCGCCGCGACCCGGGGCCGACCCCGAGCAGGGAACTTACTAAGCGCTTATTTTCTTCCGCCACCATGCGCCAAACTCTCGTCACGGTCAATACCGCCGAGGGGATCGAACGGCTGTGATACGGCACACAGGTCGCTCGAAAGCCGAGGTCATGCAGGAGAAAACGATACGAACTCGAACCCGGATTCAGATTGCCGGACCCCCGCGGCAGCTACCGCCGCAATCCGCGCTCGCAGGGTCGCGAGCTGTCAGGCGGGTCGCTAGCTATTCGGATTTCACCTGCAGGGCATTGACCCACAGCTGAGTCAGGGTGCCGACCAGCTTCTCGAAGGCGATGCGCTGGTGCTGGACGAAGACCATGTAGGCCATGCGGCTGACCATCACCGACAGCGCCTGAGCGGTGATCAGCGGATCGAGATCCGCACTGGCCTGCCCGGATTCCTGCAGTTCGCGGATCATCCTGGCATTGCGCTGGATGAAGGCACGGTTGCGCTCCAGGCGCAGCGCGCGGAAGTTCTCGTTGATCTGGGTGACCTCTTCGAACACCCCCATCAGGCGCGCATTGCGCTTGTAGGCCAGCAGGTATTCCCGGTTGGCGGCCTCGACGAGTTCACGCGGGTCGGTGACGCCGGTGCGGGCCCGTACGTGCGGGTGCAGCATTTCCTCCTGCACCTCCTCGACGACGGCGGTGAAGATCTCTTCCTTGCTGTCGAAGTAGGTGTAGAACGAGCCAGCGGCGGCGCCCGCGGCCTTGGAGATGTCGGCGATCCTGGCGTCGAGGTAGCCGTCGCGTTCGAACACCTCGCGCGCCCCGGCGATGAGGGCGGCACGGGTACGCTCGCCGCGCTTGGTGCGCGGGGGCACCCGGCGAGGCGCGGCCTCGCGGTCGATGGATTCGGACGTCACGGCGGATCACTCACTCGGTCGCAGGGACGGCTGCCGATTGCCACCGTATCACCGTGTATACCAGCACATATCGTCCCACGCCGACGTTTTCGACCCCCTCGCCCACGCGGCCGGAACGACGGCCGACCGTCATTGAAGTTGACACCGGATTCAGATATGGTCGCGCACAGGGTCGTGACGCCGCTCACTCCGACCCCGTCTCATTCGACCTCTACATAACTGGATGTTCCATGACAAATGTCGCCGACCGTATCTGGCAGCACGCGTCCGAACGCCCCGACGCCATCGCGCTGCGCCACCTGGACGACACCCTCTCCTACGCCGAGCTGGCCCGACGCAGTGCGGCCTTCGGCGGTCTGCTCACCGAATCCGGTGTCGCGATGGGAGATCGCGTGTTGCTGGTGGCGCCGACCGTGCCGGAGTTCGTGATCGCCTACCTGGGCGCGCATCTGATCGGAGCCGTCGCCATCCCGGTGAACACCATGGCGACCGCACCCGAAATCGGTTATGTGCTCGACGATTCCGGTGCCCGGTATGCCATCGCCTGGCATCTGGCCCGCGCCGCGGCCGAGCAGGCCGCCGCCGAGCGCGGCATCCCGGTGCAGGTGCTCGAACCCGGTGCGCACGCCTCCCCCGCCCAGCCGACCGCCGAACCGGTCCGGCGCGAACCGGAGGACACCGCGATCCTGCTCTACACCTCGGGCACCACGGGCAAGCCGAAGGGCGTGGAGCTCACCGTCGCCAATCTGATCGAGACCGCAGGCATCTTCATCGATCAGCTGCGGCTCACCCCCGAGGAGCGCTTCGGCACCGGGCTGCCGCTGTTCCACGTGTTCGGGCAGGCGGTGTGCCTGATCACCACCCTGCACGCGGGCAGCTCGTTCTCCATGGTGTCGCCGTTCGTCCCGGGGTCGATGATCGAGACGATCCGCGATCACCGGCTCACCGTGGTGGCGGGCGTGCCGACCATGTGGAATGCCATGCTGCACAGCGCCGGCGACTACGGTCCGGAGGATTTCGCGAGCCTGCGGCTGGCCTGCTCGGGTGGCGCGTCGCTGCCCGCGGAGGTGATCCGGTCCTTCACGGAACGTTTCGGCTGCACCATTCTCGAGGGCTACGGGCTCACCGAGTCCAGCGGGGCCGCGACCTACAACCCCCTGGATCGCGAGCAGCGGGCCGGGTCGGTGGGAACCGCACTGCCCGGCACGTCGATCGAGGTGCGCGATCCGGAGGGCACGGTGCTGCCCGCCGATACGGTCGGTGAGCTGTTCATGCGCGGGCCCAGCGTGATGAAGGGCTACTGGCAGCGGCCCGACGCGACGGCGGCCGATCTGTCCGGCGGCTGGCTGCGCACCGGTGATCTGGGCCGCGTCGACGCCGACGGCTACGTCTACATCGTCGACCGCGCAAAGGATCTCATCATTCGCGGCGGGTACAACGTGTATCCGCGCGAGGTCGAGGAGGTGCTCTACGAGCATCCCGGCATTGTCGAGGTGGCGGTGATCGGCCTGCCCGACGACCACTACGGCGAGGAGGTGGGCGCGGTGGTGGCCACCGCGCCCGGCGTCGAACTCGATGCCGGGGAGTTGCGTGCCTGGGCCAAGGAGCGTCTGTCCGCCTACAAGGTGCCGCACCGCTTCGCCTTCACCGACCAGCTGCCCAAAGGCGCGACGGGCAAGATCCTCAAGCGCGCCATCGACCCGAACATGTTCACAGACAAGGCATCCCGATGAGCATCGTCCCCACCGTGACCGGCACCGTCGATTCCAGCGAGCTGGGCCGGGTGCTGGTGCACGAGCACGTCTTCGTGCTCGGCGAGGAGTACCGGCAGAACTACGGCGACTGGGACGAGCAGGCCCGCGTCGACGATGCCGTGAAGCAGCTCGACGAGCTGAAATCGCTGGGCATCGACACGATCCTGGACCCGACCGTGCTGGGGCTGGGCCGCTATATCCCTCGCATCCAGCAGATCGCGGCCCGCACCGAGCTGAATATCGTCGTCGCCACCGGCATCTACACCTACAACGACCTGCCGTTCCAATTCCATTACAACGGACCGGGTTTGATGATGGACATGCCCGAGCCCATGGTGGAGCTGTTCGTCAAGGACCTCACCGAGGGCATCGCCGGGACCGGGGTGCGCGCGGGGTTCCTCAAGTGCGCCATCGAGGAACCCGGGCTGACGCCGGGCGTGGAGCGGGTGATGCGGGCGGTCGGTCAGGCGGCGGTGCGGACGGGGGCGCCGATCACCGTGCACACCAACCCGCACACCCGGTCCGGGCTGGTGGCCCAGCGGGTGCTACGGGAGGAGGGCGCGGACCTGACGCGTGTGGTGATCGGCCACTCCGGTGATTCCACCGATCTGGACTACCTCGCCGAATTGGCCGATGCGGGTTCCTATCTCGGGATGGACCGCTTCGGCGTCGACGTGCTGCTGCCGTTCGAGGACCGCGTGAACACCATCGTGGAACTCGTCCGCCGCGGCTACCGCGACAAGATCGTCATCGCCCACGACGCCGCCTGTTTCATGGACTGGTTCGATCCGGCCGCCAAGGCCCAGATCGCCCCGAAGTGGAACTACCGCCACATCAGCGAGGATGTCCTCCCCGCCCTCCTCGCCAAGGGCCTCACCGAGGACGACATCGACACCATCCTGGTGCGGAACCCCCGCCGCTACTTCGATCAGCTCCTCGAGCAGGGCGGTGACAGTTACCGATGCGCTTGCTCTGCAGGTCGGAGCGAGGGGAATACGTACCGGAAGGTCCGAGTTAACGGGA
>NZ_JBFAXK010000037.1:0-71377 GCF_040680715.1 Nocardia sp. NPDC051981
TGTCATAGTCGCCGCGATGGTCCACGACCAGCCGCACAGCCTTGGCCCTGGTCGCTTCGTCGTACTTCGCTGGCATAACTTGCCCATCCTAATGAAAGAGAGTGGGCATGAAACCCGGGGCGATTCACCAAATGGAACCGTACGCAGGCCGCGCGGTGGGACGAGCGCAGGCTGCAGGTCTACCCGGAGTATCTGATCGTCACCAGGAAGATGCACTCCGTGGCCGGCCAATTGGTCAGATTGCGGAACGGCGACGCGGATCCCGAGGCTCCGTCACTGGAAGAGGCTCTCACTCGGCTCGTCGACCTGGAGCGTGACCGCATTCAGCGGTGGCAGGAAGTTCAGCTGCTGGGAAGCCCATCCGCCGTCGCGATCGGCGACGAACTCAACAGGTACACCTGGACTTTCGAGTGGTTCGCACAGGGCAAGCTGACCGATCCGGATGATTGGCTGCTGATCAACCGGGACGCCTATCACCTGCGGAAGGAGTTCGCCACCGCCGCTCGTGACGATCTCGGTGTGGCGGCGCCGAGCCTTCCGGTCCCGGCGTGGCTCAATGAATGGACTCCGCGGGAGCATCTGGCCGAGGTTCGGGAACGAGCCCGGCCGCTTCCCACCCGGTAGCTCTGGTGGTGCCGATCGCGGTTCGAATGGCGTTGTTGCAAATGAAATTTCATTTGCATTTCTCATCCGCAAGCGGCCAGGACCTGGTGTGCCAGGTGCGCGACAAAATGTGCCAGAAAGCGGTTCCGGGGCGAAAAGCTCGTTCTTTGCCGCAACACTCGAGGGGCACGGTCCGGGGTGAGCGCACCCCGGACCGTTGTCCACTTCGCTGGTCATCCGTTGGGACGGGACGGGTGCCGGCGCACGAACGCTGGTGATGGAGGCGAACTCGCGGTATGACGGAATCCGATGAAGAGCAGCAGATGAGCGACCTTGTCACGCGGCTGTCCAATCGATTTCCTGATTTGACGGCTCGCGTCGTCGGGGAGGTGGTTCGGGGTATTCATCGGGATTTCGAGGGGCACCGGGTTCGGGAGTTCATTCCGCTGCTGGTGGAGCGGATCGCCGAGCGGCAATTGAGCCGTCGGGTGTGCTACAGCTCGGCCGTGTGGGTCGACGGGTAGCAGGTTGTCCGAGCGGTGGTGCCGGCTCCGGTAGGGGGGAGCCGGCACCACCGCTCGGACCGATCAGTCGTTCGGCACCAATCGCCACAATGAGGTGACCTCACCCCGCCGGGCCTCGTAGAGAGGATCACTGCTGTCCGATGCTCGCGGATGCCGCGGAGGTGTGTCGTACCGGGCTACCACGCGCAGCCCGGACGCGGCGATGCGGGCACGGAACTCGTCCCGGCTTCGCAATTCGAGGCGTTCGGCGAGGTCGGAGAGGATCAGCCAGCCCTCACCGTGTGGGGTGAGGTGGTGGCGCAATCCGTCCAGGAAGCGGTGCAGCACAGTCGATCCGGGGTCGTAGATGCCGAGCTCGAGCGCTGAGGTCGGGTGCGCGGGCAGCCAGGGCGGGTTGCAGACGATCAGGTCCGCACGCCCCTCGGGCCACAGATCGGCTTCCCCGACCCGAACCAGGCCGGTGAGGCCGAGGCGGTCCAGGTTCGCCTCGGCACAGGCCACCGCGCGAGGATTGATGTCGGTGGCGGTCACCCGCGCACCGCGCCGCGCCAGGACCGCAGCGAGCACCCCGGTTCCCGTGCCGAGATCGAATACGGAGGGCCGCTGTGCTTTCGCCGGAAACGGCGCGCCGGCGACGAGGTCGACGTACTCGCCGCGAACCGGGGAGAACACGCCGTAGTCAGGATGGATGCGCGCCCCCAGCGCGGGAATCTCGACGCCGTTCCGATGCCACTGATAGGCGCTGAGCACCCCGAGCAGCTCGGTCAGCGACACGCACATCCGCTGGAGATCTGCGCAATTCGGGCGCACCGCCGCGTAAGCGTGCTCGCACGCCGCCCGAACATCGGGCGCGCGCCGTAGCTCGACAGAGAAACCAGGTTCGAGCACGATCAGCAACCTGCCCAATATCTCGGCGCGCTCGGCCTGCACGGCACGCTGCTGTTGGAACACCGCTGCCGGACTGCTTTCGCGTCCAACCGGTCGCGCGGCTCGCCGCAGACGACGGTCGAGGGCTCGCAGCAACTGGCGAGCATTGTGAAAATCCCCGCGCCACACCAGTCCCGTGCCCGTCCGCGCGAGCCGGTGGGCGGTCTGCGCGGTCATGCGATCGTCGGCGACGACGATACGGGCGGGGGCCGGAGCCCCGTTCTCGGAATGCCAGTGGGCGGTGTAGACCGATCGATTCTCGGTCCAGCTGAGGGTGGACATGACGAACTCCCGCGGAAACGAAGGTGCCTGGGGCCGACGACGCTTCGAGGCAGGAGTCCGGAGAGCGACCTTCCGTCAGAACGAGGGCGATTCGGACCGTTCCCACAGCGAAGCGCAGGAGCGGTTGTCGCCCAGCACCATTCCCATGCCCACGGTCGGTCCCTCCGTCAGATGTCCGTCCCCATGATCACACACGCCCGGATCGGACGTGTCTCAGCGCCTTCTCAGCGACTGCCGGGCAGACTCCCTCGTGTCCGGTAACCGACTGTTCGAGAGGGATCCGCATGTCCGCGGCGCAACCGCATACGAACTACAAGCTCCCCCAGGTCACCGCCCTGTTCTGGGTGCTGAAGATCGCGGCGACCACGCTCGGCGAGACCGGTGGGGATCTGCTGGCTCAGACCCTGGACCTCGGCTATGCGGCGGCGTCGATGCTGTTTCTGGGCATCTTCGCCGTCAGCCTGCTCGCCCAGTTGCGGGCCCGCCAGTTCCATCCCGCGCTGTACTGGACCGTGATCGCCGCGACCAGCACGGCCGGCACCACCATCTCCGACTTCCTCAATCGCGGCCCCGGTTCGGGCACTTCCACCGACGGCGGCCTGGGCTACGGCGCGGGCGCGGCCGTCCTGATCACTGGCCTGGCCGTCGTCTTCGTCATCTGGAAGCTCAGCGGCCAGACCTACGACGTCACCGGAATCACCAGCACGCGTGGCGAACTGCTGTACTGGGCGGCCATTCTGCTGTCCAACACACTGGGCACCTCCCTGGGCGACTACCTCTCCGACAGTTCCGGACTCGGCTACGGCGGGGGCGCGCTGCTCATCGCCGCGGTCATGGCCGCCCTGCTTGCCGCCCATTACCTGACCCGGATCTCGGGGGTCCTGCTGTTCTGGCTTGCGTTCATCCTCACCCGTCCGCTCGGTGCGACGGTGGGCGATCTGCTGTCCAAATCGCACGACAAGGGCGGGCTCGGTTTCGGCACCTGGGGCACCACCGCAGTCCTGCTGATCATTCTTGTCGCGGGAATCGCCTACAGCTACAAGAGAATACGCACCGCCACCGAGGTCCAGCAGGATCGAGTGGACGTAGCGGCCGTCGACGCGGAGCGCACCGCCGGTGGTCTCCGACGCGAAGGGTAAGCCGAGGTAGCCCAGCATTGCCGTCGCCGCCGAGTCTATGGTCGCGGCAGGAGCCGACGGTGTACGAGCCGCACGGCGGCGAGGCGACATCGGAGGGCGAATGGGTACTGGAAGCGAAACCAGCGGACGGCACAAGGATGCCAATGCCACCCGTTCGGCCCTGCTGGCCGCGGCGCGGGAGGTGTTCGCCGAGAAGGGCTTCGAGGGCACGACCGTGCGGGAGATCGCGGCGCGAGCCGGAGCGAATCAGGCACTGCTGTTCCGGTACTTCGGGAACAAGGACGAGCTGTTCCGGGCGGTCGTCGCGGATCGCGGCCATCGGGTGCTGTCGGAAGGACCCGCCGACGAGCTGCTCGGCCGGCTACTGGCCGGGATGCTGAATACCGCTGCGGATCACCAGCTTTGGCTGCAGGCCGCGCTGCGATCGAGCGGGCATGCCAGCGGTGTGTCGGTGATCCGGAGAGAGCTGGACGAACGATACGTGCGGGCACTGTCCGAACTCGGCGACGGCCCGGACGCCGAGTTGCGGGCCGATCTGGTGGTGGCCTGGCTGCTGGGCATCGGTCTGCTGCGATCGGTCTATCACTGGGAGCCGCTGGCGAGCGCCGATCCGGCCGTTGTCGCCGATCACGTCCTGCGCTCGGCGCGTGTCCTACTGGACCGCGTGAGTACGAATTTCCCTCCGTCATAACGGAAATCGAGCGTTGACGGTTGTGTGGCGCACTCCTACGATCAATCGCTGTAAGCATTTGCTTACACCAGAAGGAGTTTCGCGTGACCACACCTACCGAAGTCCGCCACTATCCGTTCGGCGATCCGGTCCGGCTGGATCCGCATCCGACGGCGTTGAAACTGCTCCGCGAGGAACCGATTTCCCGTGTCCGGCTGCCCTACGGCGGCGAGGCCTGGCTCGTCACCCGTTACGCGGACGTGCGCTCGGTGCTCAGCGATCCCCGGTTCGGCCGCGCCGCCACGGTCGGCCGCGAGGATGTGCCGCGGGTGCGCGAGACACCGGCCATGCCGAACATTCCGACCAGCATGGACCCGCCGGAGCTGACCCGGCTCCGCAAGCTGACCATGACCGCGTTCACCACCCGTCGCGTGCAGGAACTGCGCCCGCGCACCGAGGAGATCGTCGATGACTTGCTGACGGCCATGGCCGCGGCCGGCTCACCCGCCGACCTGGTGGAGGCGCTGGCGCTCCCGGTGCCGGTCACCGTCATCTGCGAAATGCTCGGCGTGCCACCGCAGGACCAGCATCGTTTCCGCGACTTCTCCGACGCGATCATGTCGACGACCGCCGTCCCCGACGAGGAGCGGGTGGCCGCGTTGGCCGCCGTCGCCGAATACCTGACCGAGCAGATCGCCGAGCGCCGCGCCCACCCCTCCGATGATCTGCTCGGCGCACTCGTGGCGGCCCGCGACAACGATGACCGGCTCAGCGAGGACGAACTGATCACGCTCGGCCTCACCCTGCTGGTCGCCGGTCACGAGACCACGGCCAATCAAATCGCCAATTTCGTCTACGTCCTGCTCACCGCGGGCGAATGGAAGCGGCTGCGTGCGGATCCCGATCTCGTCCCGGCCGCCATCGAGGAGCTGCTCCGCTACATCCAGCTCGGCAATGGCGGCGCGTTCCCGCGCATCGCCGTCGAGGATGTCGAACTGTCGGGCACGCTCATTCGCGCGGGCGAGGCTGTCTTCGTGGATCTGGCGATCGCGAACCGCGACGAGACGGTCTTCCCGGATCCGGACACCATGGACCTGACCCGACATCACAACTCGCACTTGGCCTTCGGCCACGGCTTCCATCACTGCGTGGGCGCGCAACTGGCCCGCCTCGAACTGCACGTGACACTGACCGCCCTGCTGCGCCGCTTCCCGAACCTGCACCTGGCGGTTCCGGCCGACGAGGTGGAGTGGAAGACGGGCATGCTGCTGCGCGGCCCGAAAGCGCTTCCCGTCGCCTGGTAGCGCCCGGCCGTGAGCGGCCCAGCCGCCGAGCCGCCCACGGCGAACCCTAGGCGTTCGCCGGAAGATCCGTCCCCGCACCACGTTTGCGCACCGCGACCAGGTCGTGGCGCGCCGGCGGCAGGGTCTGCTCCTGCGCGCCCTCGATGGTGAATCCGGCATCGGTGATCATCTGCCGGTCGTCGGCTCCGGGCTGCCCCTCGCTGGTGAGATAGTCGCCCAGAAAGATCGAGTTGGCCAGGTGCAGCGCCAGCGGTTGCAGGCCGCGCAGGTGGAGCTCACGACCACCGGCCAGCCGCACCTCCACGTCCGGGAAGAAGAAGCGGAACAGCGCCAGGATGCGCAGGCAGCGGTCGGGCGTCAGCTCCCACTGTCCCGCCAGCGGCGTTCCATCGAACGGGATCAGGAAGTTGACCGGAACCGAGTCCGGGTCCAGCGCCCGCAGCGCGAAGGCCAGATCGACGATGTCCTCGTCCGACTCCCCCATTCCGAAAATCGCTCCGGAACAAGGTGACAGCCCGGCCGCACTCGCCCGCAGCACGGTGTCGACGCGATCGTCGAAGGTGTGCGTACTGCAGATGTCGGCGTAGCGCGCCTCGGAGGTATTGAGGTTGTGGCTGTAGGCGTGGGCCCCGGCCGCCGCGAGCCGCTCGGCCTGTCCCTCCCCCAATAGGCCCAGGCACACGCAGATCTCCGTCTGCGGATGGTCGGCCGTGATGGCGGCAATGGTCTGCTCGATTCTGGTCAGGTCCCGTTCGCCGGGCCCGCGCCCGCTGGCGACCAGGCACACGCGCTTGGCCCCGCCCGCAATCGCCTGCCCGGCGACCCGCGCGGCCTGCTCCGGCGTGATCCAGGAGTACTTCAGCACACCGGATGCCGAGCCCAGCCGCTGCGAACAGTACCCGCAGTCCTCCGGGCACAGGCCGCTCTTCATATTGACGATCGTGTTGAGTTTGACACGCGCGCCGAAGAATTCGTGCCGCACCCGCGAGCCCGCCGCCACGACGTCGATGAGCGGTTGCGCGCCGCTCAGTAATGCCAGCGCCTCCGCCCGGGTCGGGGCCGCTCGGCGCAACGCCTTGTCCACCAACAGATTCAACAGTCCATCAGTCATGCCAAGGCAATCTACCTCGAGCTTGAACACCGTTCAAGTATTGGTTTGACGTGGCCTTTTGTGATAACCAACTACCCGAGACGGGTAGAGTCTGTCGAACATCCACAGGCCGAGCGCCCGCGAGCTGTCGCGGCGCATGGTCGGGCGCTTCGTGGAGAGCGCGGTCCCGCGCGGACGCTGCCGGGCGACGCGCTGCGCGGGTGATCAGCAAGCACCACACCACCGTGCATACGTTGACCTCGGCGCCGCTCGGCGGCCACAGCACCGTCGGCGACGGCCTTCAGGATCACGCCGGACGTCAACTGCGCCAACAGTTTCGGCTGCCGAGCTACACGCCATACGATGCCGCGAGAACGCACCGAGTCCGCAATCACGATCTACGAAGGCGCCCGTTCTTGGCTTTTGGAGCAGTAGGCGCGACTTCAGGAGCAGTACAACGAGTTTGACGATCCATCGGCGCCATGCGTGATGCACGACGATGCATGGCAAGGAAATCTTGTGGTACCGCCCTCGGGTGTTCCCACCGTTCTCGACCTCGACCACGTATCGGTTGGTTCGCGTGAGTGGGATCTCATCCGACTGGCGGTCGATTACACCGACTTCCGGGCCGATCACCGACGGCCGGTATCAAAGCTTTGTCGACGCTTACGGCGGCTACGACGTAACCAAATGGCCGGGTTATCGATTACTCGCCGACATCCAAGAACCGTGTCCGCCCGCCGGACCACCACCGAGTCCACACCCACCCACCGCGCCGACGGTGCTGCCGCTACCCCGGTAAAGGAGTATGCCCCGCTACGGTATAGCGATCGATAACGCGAATTCACAGCTCGGACCTTTCATCGAAGGAGCGGGGAATGGCCGCGATACCAGATGACTATCGCAATCGGCCGGTGGCCGTGATCGGCGCGGGAACGCTGGGTCGGCGCATTGCGCTGATGTTCGCCACGCGGGGCGGCACCGTGCTCGTCACCGATCCGAACGGGACGCGGGGGACGCAGGCCGTCGGGTACGCGACGGGTGAATTGCCCACGGTGGCCGCCCATATCGACGGCGGCACACCGGGGATCGTGAGTTATGTGCCGGACCTGGCCGATGCGGTGGCGGAGGCGTGGCTGGTGGTGGAGGCGGTGCCGGAGCGGCTCGACCTCAAGAAGTCGATCTTCGGTCAGCTCGACCAACTGTGCGCGGCCGATGCGGTCGTCTCGTCGAATTCGTCGTCGTATGCGAGCAGGCTGTTCACCGAGGGGCTTCCGACCCGCGACCGCATGCTCAATACGCATTTCTATATGCCACCCGCATCGACGACGCTCGATGTGATGTCCGACGGCGATACCGCGCCCGAGATCATCGACTTCGTCATGTCGACGTTCCCCGAATACGGTCTGCACCCTTTCCTGTGCCGGAAGGAGAGCACCGGCTTCATCTTCAATCGGATCTGGGCGGCGCTGAAACGCGAATCGCTCGACGTCGTCTACGAGGGCGTCTCGACCCCGCAGGATGTCGATGCCATGTTCAAGCTGAATTTCGGCACCGAGGCAGGTCCGTTCCGGATGATGGACAGCGTCGGCCTCGATGTGGTGCTCGATATCGAAGAGCATTACGCCCAGGAGAATCCGCATCTACCCGAGGGTCCGCGCATTCTGCTGAAGCGCTATATCGCCGACGGCAAGCTCGGCGTGAAATCCGGTGCCGGCTTCTACGACGACTACCCCGACCCGAATCGGCTTTGACGGCAGGAGGCCGCGATGAAACATCTGCTCGCGCTCGACCTCAAAGCCCGTGCCATGCACGCGATCTCACTCGACGGGGGTGACGTGCGCACCCTGATCACCGGGCTGGACGCCTACCCCGACGGTGTCGCCGTCGATCAGGATCGCGGGCACGTGTACTGGACCAGCATGGGCGCACCCGACATGCATCCCACGCCCGGCACGGAACCCGTGTTCTTCCACCGGACCGGCATGCTCGAACGCGCCGACCTCGACGGCGGCAATCGCACGGTGATCGTCCCGCCCGGTGCGTTCACCACCGGCAAGCAGCTCACCGCCGATTTCGACACCGGCCACCTGTACTGGTGCGACCGCGAGGGCATGCAGGTCCTCACCTGCAATCTCGCCGGGGGCGAGCTGCGCCCGCTGGTGGTCACCGGCGCAGGCCCCGAAGACGCTGTGCAGTCCCGGAATTGGCCGGTCGGCATCTGCCTGGACCTCGACCGCCGCCACCTCTACTGGACCCAGAAGGGCGCACCGAAGGCCGGTGAAGGCCGCATCTTCCGCGCGCCACTGGAACTCCCCGCCGGCACCTCCCCCGCGGCCCGCACCGATATCGAGGTGCTCTGGCACGAACTCCCCGAACCGATCGACCTGGCGCTGTCCGGCGAGGGGAACCTGCTGTGGACCGATCGCGGCGCGGAACCCGCGGGCAATACCCTCAACCGCGCCTCGGTCGACCCGGTTCCGGGTCCGGTGACCATCCTGTCCAGCGGCTACCGCGAGGCCATCGGCGTGGTGGCGATCAGCGAATCCCGGTTCTACGTCAGCGATCTCGGCGGTGCGATCCGCCTCGTCGACCTCGACGACGGCATCGACACCGAAATCGCCCGCCCCGGTGGCGCACTCACTGGACTGGCACTGGCGGAACTCTGAGCGAGGGACCCGAGCACCGCATCGAGAACGCCGGGGAATCGTTCGTCGATGTCGCCCCGGCGCAGGGTCATGTAGCGGGCCTTGCCGTCGACGCGGGTGACGGTGAGTCCGGCCTCGCGCAGGGTGCGCCAATGGTTCGACAGCGTCGATCTCGGGATTACGAGATGATCTGGGCTGCAGGAGATTTCGCCGTGGACGGCCATCAGGCGCACCAGTTCCATCCGGACCGGGTCCCCCAGGGCGTGCAGCACCGTCACCAGGTCCAGGTCCGCGGTATTCGGCTGGGTCAGCGGTGGCATCGGGTTCCTCGCTCGGTTGACATGACCGGTACACCAGCTTACGTTCGTTTCGTTGATTCGGAAATATCGAAATGAGTTCGCAGTGACGGTCCTCAGCACCCTGGCCCGCGTCTACGTCGACGATCTGGACGCCGCATTGCCCACGTTCAGCGCGCTCACCGGTGAGCAGCCCCGACTCCGCTTCGCCTACCGCGAGCTGGAACTGGCCGGCATCGGCGCCTACCTGCTCATCGCCGGAACCCCGGAAGCCCTTGCCCCCTACCGGGAAACACACGCCACCGCGATCGTGGACGACCTGGACGAGGTGCTCACGATCATCGCCACCCTCGGCGGCGACATCCTCGACGGCCCGAACGACGTTCCCACCGGCCGCAATCTGACGGTGCGGCACCCCGGCGGCGCACGCATCGAATACGTCGAATTCGACACGGCCAAGATCGAATCCATCCCGAGCTGACGACGGCGGGCCCCGCCGCGGCGATCAGGCGCAGGCGCTCTGGTACTTCGTCTGGCGGGCGGGCCTGATCCAGAACCCGCCGCCGACCCGATCCGACTACACCATGCCCGATCCGGCTACACCATGGTGTCCCCTACCGGAAGACCGAAAGCGTGGTTCCCGTACATGACGTAGGCACGTTCGGGGTCGTTGGCCGCGTGGACGCGGCCGGCATGGGCATCGCGCCAGAGGCGTTGCAGCGGGGTGTCGTCGGCGAGAGCGCCGGCCCCGGCTGCCTCGAAGAGCCGGTCGATGGCGGCGATGGCGCGGGCGGTGGCGCGGACCTGGTCGCGGCGCGCGCGGGCGCGCAGGGCGAACGGGATCTCCCCGCCATCCCGGAGCCGGGCGTACTCGTCGGCGACATTGCCGGACAACTGCCGCCACGCGGCATCGATGTCGCTGGCGGATTCGGCGATGCGGATCTTGCCGAAGGGGTCGTCCTTGGCGTGCTCGCCGGCGTACGCGGCCCGGATCCGCTTGCCCTGATGCTCGACGTGGGCCGCGTAGGCGCCGTAGGCCATGCCTACGATCGGCGTGGCGATCGTGGTGGGATGGATTGTCCCCCAGGGCATTTTGTAGACCGGCTCCGAATTTCTCTGCAGCCCGGGCGATGTCAGCAAGTTCATGACGCCGAAGCTCAGGAAGCGGTGCCGCGGGACGAAGACGTTTTCGACGACAACCGTATTGGACCCGGTGCCACGCAGACCGACCACGTTCCAGACGTCATCGACGGAGTAGTCGCTGCGCGGGATGAGGAAGGAGCCGAAGTCGACAGGCTTGCCGTTCTCGAGCACCGGCCCGCCGACGAAGACCCAGTCGGCGTGGTCCACCCCGGAAGACCACGCCCACGAACCGCTGACCAGATAGCCACCGTCCACCACGGCACCGGCGCCCATCGGCGCGTACGACGAGGCGATCCGCGCGTCGCTGTCCTGGCCCCAGACATCGTCCTGCGCACGCTGATCGAACAGCGCCAGGTGCCAGTTGTGAATCCCCAGGATCCCCGCCACCCAGCCGGTGGATCCGCAGGCGCTCGCCAGGGTGCGCACGGTGTCGTAGAAGACCACCGGATCCGCGGCGCATCCGCCCCATTGCCGCGGCTGCATCAGGGTGAAGAATCCCGCCTCCCGCAGGTCCTCGATCGACTCGTCGGGAATACGCCGCAACGTCTCGGTCCGCTGGGCGCGCTCGCGCAGGGTCGGCACCAAAGCCTCGACGCGCGCGGTGATTTCACGGGTCATCTCGCCGGGTTCTCCTGACCGGTCAGGTGGCGATCGCACACTCTCCGCCACAAATTTAGAACACGTTCCAGTCACTATTGAGCAGCTCGAGGTCCGCGACAAGCGGACGGAAATCCCTAAAAGAAGAGTCTTTCGACCATTTTCTGAATGCCCTCACCGATCGGAAGCTGACACAGATCTGAAACTGGTTCTAGACCTAGGAGGGTGCGATGGCGACGTCACGCGGGTTCGGCAGAAAGATCCGGGACATCGACGTGGGCACGATGCCGACCCGCTACGCCCGCGGCTGGCACTGCCTGGGCCTGGCGGACGCGTTCCGGGACGGGAAACCCCACTCGGTCAATGCCTTCGGCACCAAGCTGGCAGTCTGGGCCGACGATACCGGCGAACTGCGGGTGCTGGACGCCTACTGCCGCCACCTCGGCGGCGACCTGTCGACGGGCACGGTCAAGGACGGCCGGATCGCCTGCCCGTTCCACGACTGGCGCTGGGACGGCGACGGCCGCTGCACCGGCATTCCCTACGCGCGGCGGGTACCCCCGCTGGCCCGCACCCGCGCGTGGACCACGCTCGAGCGCAACGGCCAGCTCTTCGTCTGGCACGACCACGAGGGCAACCCGCCACCGGACGAGGTCACCATCCCGACCATCCGGGGACCGTACACCGACGCCGCAGGCAACCCCGCGGGAATCCTTTCCCCCGACTGGACCCCGTGGACCTGGCGCTCGATCCTCATCGAGGGCTCCAACTGCCGTGAGATCATCGACAACATCGTGGACATGGCCCACTTCTTCTACATCCACTACGCGTTCCCAACATTTTTCAAGAACGTCTTCGAGGGCCATGTCGCGACGCAGTACCTAGAGACCAAGGGGCGCCCGGACGTCGGCATGGCGACCAAGTACCGCGGGGACACGCTGCTGAAATCGGAGGCCTCGTACTTCGGGCCCGCCTACATGATCAATCCACTGCTCAATGTCTACGGCGGTTTCGAGGTCCGCAGCGTCCTGGTCAACTGCCACTACCCGGTCACCCAGGACTCCTTCGTCCTGCAGTACGGCATCACGCTGGAAAGACCCACGGGCGTACCGGCGGACACCGCGAACCGCCTGGCGGACAGGATGACCGAGGGCATCGGCGAGGGCTTCCTGCAGGACGTCGAGATCTGGAAGCACAAGTCCAAGATCGAGAACCCACTGCTCTGCGACGAGGACGGCCCGGTCTACCAGCTGCGCCGCTGGTACGAGCAGTTCTACGTCGACGTCGCCGACGTCGATCCGAAATCGGTGCGGCGCTTCGAGTTCGAAGTCGACACCTCGCGGGCCAACGAGGTCTGGGAGCTCGAGGTCGCCGAGAACCTGCGCCGGCGCGATGTGATCCCGGCCACCGCACCCTAGCCCAGTTCGAGGACGATCTCGGTTCGAAGGTCACCGGCGGCACGGCCCAAGGTCCCCGATCGCTCGTCGAAGGTCATCGGCTCGGCCCGCGGGTATTCACCGGCAACCCCGCGGCTCACTACCGTCCGCAGGGTGACCGCCCTTTCCCCGAAAACCCCGCTGGTACCCGAGATCACACGACCCCATCCCGTGCGGCACGCACCAAAGGGGTCGTTCCTCTACAAGATGGTCACCACGACCGACCCGAAGGTACTGGGGCAGATGTACCTGGTGACCTCGATGGCGTTCTTCATGATCGGCGGCCTCATGGCGTTGATCATGCGCGCGGAGCTGGCGCAGCCGGGCATGCAGTTCCTGTCGCCGGAACAGTTCAATCAGCTGTTCACCATGCACGGCACGATCATGCTGCTGTTCTACGCGACCGCCATCATCTTCGGATTCGCGAATATCCTGCTGCCCTTACAGATCGGCGCGCCCGATGTCGCGTTTCCCCGGCTGAATGCGTTCAGCTACTGGTTGTATCTGTTCGGCGCGACCATGGCGACCGCAGGCTTCGTCACCCCGGGCGGTGCGGCCGATTTCGGCTGGACCGCGTATGTGCCGCTGTCGGACATCATCCACTCCCCCGGCGTCGGCGCGGACCTGTGGATTCTGGGGGTGGGCGTCTCGGGCCTGGGAACCATCCTGGGCGCGGTCAATATGCTCACCACCGTCGTGTGCCTGCGCTGCCCGGGCATGACCATGTTCCGGCTGCCCATCTTCACCTGGAACGTCGTCGTCGCGAGTTTCCTTGTGCTGCTGGTGTTCCCGCTGCTGACCGCGGCCGCCCTGGCGCTGTACTACGATCGGCACCTCGGCGGGCACATCTACGATCCGGCCAGCGGCGGAACCATGCTGTTCCAGCATCTGTTCTGGTACTTCGGGCACCCCGAGGTGTACGTGATCGCGCTGCCGTTCTTCGGCATCGTGTCGGAGATCTTCCCGGTGTTCAGCCGCAAACCACTGTTCGGCTACACCGGCATGGTCTACGCGACACTGGGCATCGCGGCGCTGTCCATCGCGGTGTGGGCGCACCACATGTACGCCACGGGAGCCGTTCTGCTGCCGTACTTCTCGTTCATGACCTTCCTCATCGCGGTGCCGACCGGCGTGAAGTTCTTCAACTGGATCGGCACCATGTGGAAGGGGCAGCTCACCTTCGAGAGCCCGATGCTGTTCTCGCTGGGCTTCCTGGTGACCTTCCTGTTCGGCGGCCTGTCCGGCGTCATCCTGGCCTCACCGCCACTCGATTTCCATCTGTCCGACACCTATTTCGTGGTCGCGCACTTCCACTACACCCTGTTCGGCACGGTCGTGTTCGCCACCTTCGCGGGCATCTACTTCTGGTTTCCCAAGATCACCGGCCGCATGCTCGACGAACGGCTCGCGAAGTGGCACTTCTGGACCACGTTCCTCGGCTTCCATCTGACGTTCCTGGCCCAGCACTGGCTCGGCAACATGGGCATGCCGCGGCGCTACGCCGACTACCTGCCCTCCGACGGCTTCACTCTGCTGAACCAGGTCTCCACCATCGGCGCCTTCCTGCTCGGCGCGTCGATGCTGCCGTTCCTGTGGAACGTCTTCAAGTCCTACCGCTACGGCGCGGTCGTGACCGTGGACGACCCGTGGGGCTACGGCAATTCCCTGGAGTGGGCCACCTCCTGCCCGCCGCCACGGCACAACTTCTACGAGCTCCCGCGCATCCGCTCCGAGCGACCCGCCTTCGAACTCCACTACCCGCACATGATCGACCGCATGCGCGCCGAGGCCCACGTCGGCTGGGGCGCGACCACCCATCACGTCACCGAGACCACACCCGTGGAGGCGAAATGACCAGGCCCCAGCAACTCTCGACCTTCCGGATTCCCCGCCTGCCCTACGGCGTCCTGGTCATGTTGACCGGATTGACGCTGATCGGCGGCCTGATCCTGCTGACCCACCTCGCCCAGGGTCGCTGACCCCCGATCGTGCGGACGCTGAATCCCCTTGCAGCCGTCCGCACTCCGGTGAGGCCGCGCCCCCGCCCGCGCGGCCTCACCGACCTTTTCGCGAGCTTCCGGCTTGCGGATTCAGCGCCGCCCGGCCGCGCTCGGCGACAGCGCCGACAGGTAGGGCGCGACCAATTCCGTTGCGGCCGTGACAGTCCGGTCGGCATCTCGACCGCTCTCGAGCATCCGCGAAGCCGCATGCACGATGCCGTCGATGAGTCCGGCGGTGGCGGCCGGGTCGGCCGCACCCGCCGTCTCGAGCGCGGCGATCAGCGGGGTGCGGAGTTCGTCGTGCAGGTCGCGGCTGTAGGCGGCGATATCGTCGTCGATGATGGCGCTGAGCACGCGGGCCAGGGCATGCTCACCGCTCGCGACCAATTCCAGGTTGGCGCGGACGTATTCGAGAACCTGATCGGCCGGGCCGGACGCGGCCGCCATGCGCTCCGCCACCCGTCGCGCCCACTGTGGGAAGGTGTCGGCCAGCAGCTCGGCGAGCAGCTGGTCGCGGGAGGAGAAGTACTGGTAGATGCTGGGGCGGGCGAGCCCGGCGCGCGCAGCCACCTCGGTGAGAGTGGGCGGGCGGGCCGGGTCCTCGGTGAGGATGGCGCGCGCGGCGTCGAGCAGGGCGCGACGTTGCGCCTCGCGATGTTCGGCGAGCGTGGCGGCTTGGATCCTCGGCACCTGATCTCCTCGTAGGGGGCTATCCGCTCAGTCTCCCATCCACCAGGATGAGCACCCGATCGCAGTGGCCGAGGATGTCATGATCGTGGGTGACCATGATGGTGGCCACCTTCCGCTCCCGGGTCTGCCGGGCCAGCAGCTCGACCACCTCGTGGCTGCGGGCGCGATCCAGCGCCGCGGTGGGCTCGTCCACCAGCAGCAGCGTCGGGTCGGTCGCGAGCGCACGAGCGATGCCGACGCGCTGGCGTTCCCCGCCGGAGAGCTGATGCGGCCGCCGCCCCGCCTTCGCGGCCATGCCGACGGCGGCGAGCAGGGCACCCGGATCCGCTGGGCCGCTCGAAGCTGGTGCGGTGCCGCGCTTCCGCCCGCCGGTGCGATCGAGCAGCCGCACCTGCTCGCGGGCGGTCAGCGCGGCAATCAGATTCCCGGTCTGGAACACGAACCCGATGTGCTCGCGGCGGAAGCGCGCCAACTGCCGCCGGGACAGGGTCGTCATCTCGGTGCCGTGCACCAGCACCTGCCCGGTGTCGGGCCGGGCCAGCCCGCCCGCGACCGCGAGCAGCGTGGATTTGCCCGATCCGGACGGTCCCACGACGGCCAGCAGCTCGCCCGCCCGCACGGTCAGGTCGATGTGGTCCAGGGCCGCCACGGCATGGTCGCCGCTGCCGAAGGTCAGCGAGACGTCGCTGAGCGAGATACCCTGGCGGACAATCGATTCGACGGTCATCGCTGCGCCCCCAGAGCCTCGAGCGGGTCGACCCGCGTGACGCGCAACGTGGTCAGCACCGCACCCAGCATGCCCATCACGATCAGCAGTACCGCACCGACCGCGACCGCGCCGGGTTCGAGCGCGAAGGGCATGCCGCCGACGAACCGGCTGCCGCCCACTCCCACGCCGACCCCGGCGGCCGTCGCGGCGACGAGCACGATCGCAGCCTGGATCAGGCTGTCGCGCAACAGATATCCGGTGGAGACGCCCAGCGCCCGCAGCACCGCCAGCTCGTGGGTGCGCTGCACCGTCCAGACCATGAAGAACGCGCCGACCACCAGGGCCGAGATTGCGTAGAGGAAGACCCTGATCAGGGTCATGGTCGACATCTCGGCCGAGTAGCCGGGAGAAGCATCGAATGAGGCCGACAGCGTCATGGCGTGCGTGCCCGCGGCGCGATCTCCGGCCGCCAGATCGATGCCGCCGGGCCGCGCGCGCAGCGCCACGGCATTGGCCTCGTGATAGATCTCCGGCCGCGCGATGTCGCCGGGCCGCAGTCCGGCGTGGATCTCCTGCCAGAGTCGCAGCGGCACATAGGCGACGTTCACGTGCCCGAAGGTGCGCTGTTCGGCGGTCGCGCCGACCACCCGCAGGGTGGTGCCGATGCGGTCGACGATCACCACATCGCCGATGCGGACGCCCTTGTCGAGGGTGGTCGGGCTGACCACGATGCCGTCCGGCGCCCCGAGCCCGGACCCCTCTGCCGGGCTCGGGGCCAGAAACGACCCCGGCTCGACCCCGAACAGCGCGAGATCGATCGCGACCCCGTTGCCGGTCTTCGCATTGACCAGCGTGTTTCCGAACAGCGCCGCATCGGCGACATCGCCGCGCTCGCGCCAGGCCGCGACCTGTCCGTCGTCGACCGTGCTGCGGGTGAAGGCCGATTCCGTCTCCGTCTTCGGCGCGAAGGCGAAGGCGTCCACGGGCATGGCCTTCAATCCCGAGACACCGTCGTCGACCAGGCCCGACGACAGGCCCGCCAACATCACGATGAGCACCGCGATCAGGGCGACGACCGCGGCCATCAACCCGAATCTCGCTCGCGCGAACCACAGTTCGCGCACTGCCAGGAACATCCGAACTCCCTTGTCCGGCGCCGGGCACTTTTACCGACGCACCGTCGGGATGTTACCGACAGTTCGTCTGGAAAACCTGAGGGGGTCAGACCTTCTTCAGGCAGAAGGTGGTCCGGGGTTCGGCCAGGGTGATGACGCTGTCGGCGTCCTCGCCGCACAGGGTTTCGTCGGATTGGCCGTCGATGCGGGTCAGGACCTGGAAGCTGGCGTTGGAGGTGCCGCATTCGGCGTACTGGTATCCGGTCAGCATGCTCTCGTGATAGCAGGCGCCCTGCTTGAAATTCGGGGCCAGGCACAGATATGCCATGGACATGCCATTGAGGGTTTCCTCGTACGAGGTGTAGTCGGCAGCGCAATCGGTTTTGCTGCTGTAGACCTTGGCGACCTGGTACACCGCCTTCGGGGAACCGCAGTCAATCGGCGCGGTTTTGGAATCGATCATCGAGCCTTCGATGACATCGATACAATCGCCGACCTTCGAGCGACCGGTATCGGATTTGCCCGCGTCCTTGACCACATCGGCGCCCTTCTGCACAGCGGAACAACCCGCCAGGGCCAGGGCCACAATGGCCAGGATCACGGGGACCAGCCGCCGCGCACTCGACGAAATCCTCTGCATCTGAAGCTACGTACCTCTCCCACTCGCCAATCGATCGAACCCGGACTACCCAACCCGTTTCCGCACGCCACAGCATCCGTGAAACCACGGGATCGGGGCGGGGGCCGGGAAGCGAGAGTGCCGAGTTAGGCTCACCTGAAGGCCGTTCACTCGGAAAGGAGTGCGCGATCCAGCCATTCGTCGGCCGCACCCGCGAACTCGCCACCCTGAACGCGGCCTGCCACGCTCCCGGCGGGGACGGCGTATTCCTGGTGGAGGGCCCGGCCGGAATCGGAAAATCGCGGCTGCTTTCGGAATTCGCGGACGGGCTCGAGCCGGGCCGATGGCGGACGGTCGCCGTCGCCGGCACCGAATACGACCAGCCCACACCGCACTATCTCGTGCTCGATATCGCGGATCGACTGGGCGGCACGGATAGCGCAATCGGGACCGATACCCGGGACTCGGCCCGATGGATGCGGCAGCGGCTCGAAGCCACGCCGACGCTGCTCATCATCGACGATGCGCATTGGGCCGATGCCGCCTCGATGCGGGTGCTGGCACTGCTGATTCGGCAGCGGCCGGAATCGGCTCGCATTGTGCTGGCCTACCGCGAAGGGCAATTTCCGGAATCGCTCGGATCCGCGCTGCGCGCACCGGGTGTCGCGAGCAGCCACCTCGCGGTGCCGCCGCTGTCCGATGCCGACGCGAGAGCGCTGCTGCCGGAGCTGCCGGCGGGCAGGTGCACGCAGGTGGTGGCGGCGGCGCACGGCAATCCGCTGTATCTGCGACTGCTCGCCGAGCTCACCCCCGCCGATTTCGACGCCACGATCCGAGCCGACGATCCGGCCGCGGCACCGGCGGATCAGACCGCACTGGACCGGACCATCCGGGCCGAACTGGCACACCTGCCCGCCCGGGAGCGGCTGGTCGCGCAGGCGATCGGGGTGTGCGGCGGCACCGATGACGTGGAACTGCTCTGCGGCACCGCCGAAGTCGCACCGGCCGACCTGCGCGAAGCGATCGACGATCTCACACGGCGCGGCTGGGTCAGCGTCACGGCCGGCCTGGTGAGCTTCCGCCATCCGCTGGTGCGCGCGGCGGCGTACCGGCTGGCCGGGCACGGGTGGCGGGCGGCCGCGCACGCTCGCGCGGCACGGGTGCTCCGCGCCAAGGACGCTCCCGTCCTCGCCCGGGCCCGCCACCTGGAACACGCCCTGGGTCGCGACGAGCTCGCGGCGGGCGAATTGCTCTGCGCCGCCGAGCAGGCCCTCGGTACCGATCCGGCCGCCAGTGCCCGCTGGATCGCCGCCGCCCTCGACGCTCAGCCGGATTCGGGTGGGCACGCCGATGTTCCGGCCCGCGTCCTGCTCGGCCGGGCGCTGCTGCTGTCGGGATCCGCGGAATCCGCGCGCGAGACCCTCGAACCCCTGCTGCCGGGCACTGCGAGCGATCCCACCCCCGAGCAGGTCGAAGCGGTTCTCCTCTATGCGCGCTGCGAACGGATCCTCGGGCGCGTGGACAGCGCGCGAAACCTGTTGACCCGGCTGGTCGATCGGCCCGGCAGTCACGACCACGGGCCCGCCCGGCTGGAATTGGCCATCCTGGAGATCCAGGACAACCACGACGCCGCAGGCGCGGAACGAGTCCGGCAGCTGTTCACCTCCGAAGCCGTGCACGATCCGGCCATGCGCGCGGCCGCGGTGACACTGCGGAGCATGGGCCGGCTCAATGACCTCGACCTGCGCGCCGCCGAAGCCGACTATCGCATCGCGGAGCGGGAATTCGCGCAGCTCACCGGCACTCAGCTGGTCGACGGCATCCACGCCGTCTCCGCCCTCGGCTGGATGGCGTACTTCCTCGACGACCAACGGACCGGCCTCACCCACATCGAGCGCGCCATCCGCGTCAGCCGCCGCCGCGGCCGCAGCTTCATCCTCCCCGAACTCCTGACGGTTCATGCCTATTCGCTGGCCAAACTGGGACGCTACGCGGACGCCCTCGCCGCCGCCGATGACGCCGCCGAAACCGCCGAACTCTACGCCTACCCAGGTATCGCCCCACTGGCCGGGGCGCTCAAACTCCGTGTCCTGGAAGCAACTTCGCCGCGCGCAGACGTCATCCGATGCTGGCGAGACCTCAACGCCCTCCCCCGCCCCGCCGTCCGCTGGTGGCGCGGCGCGGTCGAAGCCGCCCTCCTGGAACTGGCCGCCCGCCTCAACCTGGATGATCCGCCCATCCAACAACCGAGCCCCCGCGTACCCGCAGCTACAGCGGCCGAAGATATGAATCTGCGCCCTGATCCGCTGCCAGGACCACAACCGCGCGATCCGCTCCGAGGCGACCGGGCATTGCCTGGACTGGCGGAGCCACTACAAGACGGCGCCGCAGGCGGCGGCCGCTTGCACCCGATGCGAGCGGCCGAGCTCTCGGTCGCGTGCCTGAGCGCCGTCGACCGAGGTGACCTCGACGCGGCCGAAACCCTTCTGGCTCAGGCGGAGGATGTGGCCGAGCGCCTGGGCTTACCCGCCGCACTGGCTGCGGCAACCCGGGCTCGGGCCGGATACCTCTGCGCGCGTGGTGATCTCATCTCCGCCGAACGTGCGGCCGAGGACTCCGCGGAAGCGTACGCACGGGCCGACATGCCGGTATTCCGCGCACAGGCCCTGTTGGTGGCGGCCCAGATCGCCGGGCAGCGCGGCGATTTCACCACCGCGACCGCCCGAATTGCCGCCGCGCGCACCGAATTTGCGGCAGCCGGAGCCACGGAACTGCAACGTGCCGCGACGGCCGTCCAGCGTCGGCTTGCCGGACATCGAACGGTCTCCGGAGCGACGAAGCTGAGCGAGCGGGAACGCGAGGTCGCCGAGTTGGCCGCCAAGGGCCTTGCCAACAAGGAGATCGCGGCCCAGCTCTACCTGAGCCCCCGCACCATCGAGGACCACCTCGGCCGCATCCTGCGCAAACTCGGTTTGACCAGCCGTGCCGGAATCGCTTCTCGGCTGGCCGAATTGGCCGGCTGACGGACAGATCGGACGTCAGGCTGGGATCGGGTGGGGGGTAGGGGCTTCGCATCGAGAGGTGCCGCTATCCGAGCAGGTGGTCAATCTATCCGCAGCTCACCGGGACCGGATCCCCGCGAAAACGTGATTCCACATAGTTCCACGCGTCGGCGAATCCGGCGACGGCCGTGGTCATGTGCTCGGCGATATCGAAGGGCCGGAACACCAGCGGCACACCGGCCTTGCAGTACCGGTCGGCGACCTCGGCGACCGGATCGAAGAAGGTGAGCGTGTCGAACCGCCCTTGCCAGAAGTAGGTCGGGACCGCCGGCGTGCCCGGGAAGTAGCGCAGGCTGTTCTCCCGCAGCACCGCGTGCGCCTCCGGACTGTCCATCAGGCTCTTGGACGCCGCCATCTGGTCGGCATTGCGGAAGGCGCCGTGGAACAGCAGGAAGCGACGGCAGGCGTCGTGGGTGAATTCGCGGAACCAGAGCCCGTTCTCATTGAGCTGATCCGAGATCGGCAGGCGGTTCGGGTACTCGCGCTCCAGGCCCATGGCCGCCGCGAAGGCCAGGCCGAAGCCCGGGTGCGGCTCGAAACCCAGCGAGAGCGCCATCTGCTCCAGGTCGGCCGGGATGCCCCCGGCCACAACGGCATCGAGCTTCAGGTCCGGCGCGTACTCGGGTTGCAGGGCAGCGGCCCAGGCGGTCGCCATGCCGCCGCCGGAATACCCGGCCAGCGCGACGGGCGACTTCCCGAGTCCCAGTTCGGCGGCCTTGCGGACCGCCTTCACGCTGTCCAGGGTCACCATGCCGCTGAGCTTGGCCGCGCCGTAGGCGACATTCGGCCCCAGATAGTCGGGCAGCGAGATGGCCCAGCCGCGCCCGATCGGCAGCATGGCGCCCACGCCGTCCTGGAGCTCGCCGTTGAACAGCGAGCGCGACGGATTGCATTGCGCGCCCAGGGAGTTGATGAGCGCCTGATAGGACACCAGCGGCGGGTTCGAGACCCCCGCCGGGAGCAGCACCGTGGTCATGCCGAGGATCGGCTGGCCCTGGGAGTTGGTGCTGCGGAAGGCCACCTGCCAGCCCTCGGTGCCCACGTACAGCCCGGTATCGATCTTGCGCGTCCGGACCACGTCACCGGGCGCGAGCGCACCCAGATCGGCCGGCGGACCATAGAACGGATCGGGATCCTGCGTGGGATACAGGGGTTGAGCCGACACGGGCGCGGCGCCCACCGCCCCCACGGTCAGGATGCTCAGAGCCAGGACCACAGCCCTGACGGACACTGCGAACAACGACGTCCCTCACACTTCAGTCGTTCTCATCTCGCTCCCGACCGCGCGCGAAAGAACGATCGACCAATAAAGCAATGGATTGGATTCGGCACAGCCGAGCCTGTGAACCGGAAGAGCATGCGACAGCAAGCCTCTCGCGAATCGTGCAGTGACGCTACAGCTAACTGACCAGAGCGTCCAGTTATTCGGACAATTCCGGCACGAACTGTCAGTACCGATCACCGCCCTCGACTACGAACCCCGAACCGCCCTGGGCAGGGCCGAGATTCGCTCGCGGTGGCGTTGCTGGAGTTCGCGGCTGCGTGTGAGGAAGTCGAGGATGGTGCGCAGCTCCGCGGCCGACGAGCCCGCCATCTCGGCCGCGCCCTCCTCGGCAATGGGCCCGTATATCTCCCAGGCCCGGGCCATGGTCGCCGGGGTGATGCGGACCAGCACCTTGCGCCGGTCGCCCGGTTCCGGCTCCCGGGTGAGGTAACCGAGCTTGGCGAGCCGATCCAGCATCGCGGTGACGCTGCCACTGGTCAGGCCCAATTCGGCCGCCAGCGCGCCCGGCGTCGACTCACCCCGGACCAGCACCTCGAGACAGCGCAGGTCGGTGCGATTGACGCCGAGCACGGTCGCGGCGGCCTGGTCGACATCATCGACGGCCGCCTGCAACGCCTGGGACTCCCGTCCGACCCGGGCACGCAACTCGTCCAGATTTTCTCTTGACATTCAAACCTCTTGATCATCAAACTATGACTATCTTGATAACCAAGATACATCGCGCTCAAGAGAGTTCAGAGGGAGACACGGCATGAAGAAGGCACTGGTCATCGGCGGCGGTATCGCCGGTCCCGTCACCGCGATGGCACTGCAGCAGGCCGGTTGGGAAGCGGTCGTCTACGAGGCCTACGCGGACACGGCCGCCGGACAGATCGGCGCATATCTGACGGTCGCGGTGAACGGCCTGTCCGCCCTGGCCGAGATCGACGCCCACCACATCGTCATGGACACCGGCCACGCCACCGACACGCTGAGCTTCTTCACCAGCGCCGGCAAGCACATCACCGACATGCCCATCGGCGGCACGCTGCCCGACGGCACCGTGACCCACAGCGTGAAGCGGCGCGACCTGTACCGGGCACTCAATGCCGAAGCCGCGCGGCGCGGTATCCGGTACGAGTTCGGCAAGCGACTCGTCGACGCGGAACCGACGGCCACGGGCGGCGTCGTCGCCATCTTCGCCGACGGCAGCCGGGCCGAGGCCGATCTGCTCGTCGGCGCGGACGGCATCCACTCCCGCACCCGGGAGATCATCGACCCGAATGCACCGAAGGTCCACTACCTGGGCATCTACGGCCTGGGCGGATTCGTCACCGACCCGGCCCTGGTTCACGAACTCGGTTTGCGGCCGGGCGTTTACAGCATGATCTTCGGCAAGAAGGCCTTCTTCGGCTATCTGGTCGCACCCGGCGGCGAGATCTGGTGGTTCGCGAACATGCCCGGCGCACAGGAACTTTCGAAGCAGACAGTGGCGTCCACGGCGCCCGCGCAGTGGCGCGACCAGCTGGCGCGGATGCTGGCGGCCGACCGGGGCCCCGCGGCCGCCATCGTCGCCGCGACCCCCGACGCCACCTTCGTCACCGGCTTCAACCAGTACGACATGCCGTCGGTCCCCACCTGGCACAACGACCGCATGGTCATCATCGGCGATGCCGCCCACGCGGTGGCCTCATCCTCGGGCCAGGGCGTCTCCATGGCCGTCGAGGACGCGGTGACCCTGGCCATCTGCCTACGCGACCTGCCCGAGACCGCCACCGCCCTGGCCGAATTCGAGCACCGCCGCCGTGACCGGGTCGAGCGGGTGGTCGCGCACGGCGCCGAAACCAGCGGCGACAAGGCCCAGAGCGGCCTGGCCCGCTTCCTCGTCCGCCAACTGACGCCGTTCTTCCTGAAGAAGGCCGCCAAGCAGGGCGTAGGCTCGCTGAACTGGATGTTCGACCACAGGATCAGCTGGTCCGGCGAATCGGCCGACCAGCCGGTCCATCCGAGCGCCTAGTCCGGGCCGTGCAGTCGCCGACCTCGCCTGCCCGTCGTGCGATCACCCCGAATCGCCCCGCTGGCAACGCGATTCGCCGACACGAGCACGCCCCGACTGCGGGCATCAGGCGCCTGCCCGGAACCGGCGCAGGTAGGCGTCGAGGTGGGCGAACGTTGCCCGGGGCTGTTCCAACGCACACTCGCGGCCGGAAACGCGATCGCCGACAGTGTCCTCGCGGAATCCTTCGCGGAACTGTCGGCCGCGGAGCGCAAGACGCTGCAGGCATTACTGCAGCGGGTGGGCCCCGGCTCTCGGGCCTGACGCACCCGATCGGATTGCGGGACCGCCGAATCGGCGCTCAGCTGGCGAGGGTGTCCGGGGCGTCGGCGACTTCCGGGAAGCGGCGGCGCAGACCGTCGAGCTGGCGCTGGACCGCGGTCAGGTCGGCCTGGGCGCGGGTCTGCGCCTCGGGGCGCGAGACGTATTGCAGCTCGCGGGTCAGCATGTCCGCGTGGCTCTGGAGCTCGCGGGCCAGGACACGGGCCTGGGCGAGTTCGGGGTCTTCGGGCATGTGCAACCGCTTTCGAGCTGGGAGTGGGCGAAGTATGTCATGTTTCGTCCACTTGTGCGTCACTGGCGATTCAGCGGCCGGTTCCGCCCAGCAAACGGTCGAGGCCGCCGATGAGGAAGACGACCTGGTCCTCGTAGAGGGCGGCCAGTTCCTCGGCAGGAGGTGGGGTCGCGCCTGGATGCCATTCGTCCGCGCGGCTCAAGGCCTGCAGGAAACCCATGAGCGAGATCGCCCAGCGGGCCTCGAGACGGCTGGGATCCGAATGGGGGAAGGCGCGGCGGAGCTGAACGTGCAGCTGATCGGGGAGGTCCTGCTCGGCGGCGGTGAGGGCGGGATGGGAGTGCAGGGAGAGCTGAGTGACGATCTTGATCCAGCGCATGCCGCGGGTCCGGTGCTGCAGCAACAGGTCTCGATAGGGCTCGGTGACCGCGCGGACCAGGGTCTCCGCTGTGGGCGGTTCGGCGCGGGCGGCGAGCATGTCGGCATTGGCGCGAATGCGGTCGCGGACGGTCGCGCCGAGATCGAGCAGCACGGCGGCGATCAGGTCGTCCTTGGTGCCGAAGTGGTAGTTGACCGAGGAGGGGCCGAGGCCGGCGGCGGCGTTCACCGCGCGCACCGAGACCGCGTCCACGCCGTGGGCGGCGAACAGGCGCTCGGCGGTTTTCACCAGCCGGGTGCGGGTCGCATTGCCCTGGCGGTTCTGCATGGGGACGGTCACGGCATGAGCTTGGCACATCGGAGGCGCGGGGCCGGTATCGCGGGGCCCGGAACTGGTTCGACAATCCGATTTCAGCACAGCACAGCGGTCATTATCGACGTTGAATCAGCTTCACTACCTGCGTTTTCGAATCGTGACCACTCACCGGGACAGCCGAACTTATGGATCAGTTGATCCAGGTTTACTCGGGGAACCGCACCGGGCGACGAAGCCCGGGGCACTGGGTGAAGGAGATCCATTCGTGTGGACCGCTGAATCGATGAAATTCGGGGCCTTCCTGGCCCCGTACCACCCCCTCGACGCCGACCCGGCCCTGCAGCTGCGTCGCGACATCGATCTCATGGAACACCTCGACCACCTCGGCTTCGATGAGGCGTGGATGGGCGAGCACCACTCGACCGGAGCCGAGATCGTGCCCGCGCCCGACGTTTTCATCGCCGCGGCCGCCGAACGCACCGAGCGGCTGCGCTTCGGCACCGGCGTGATGTCGCTGCCCTATCACCATCCGCTGGTCACCGTCGACCGGATCACGCAGCTCGACCTGCAGACCCGCGGCCGCCTGATCTTCGGCACCGGCCCCGGCAAGATCCCGCTCGACGCGCACATGATGGGTATCAACCCGTCGGATCAGCGCCGCCGTCAGGGCGAAGCGCTCGAGGCCATCCTCGCGCTGCTGCGCGGCGAGGTGGTGAACATGACCACCGACTGGTTCACCCTGCGCGACGCCCGCGCCCAGCTGCCGGCCTACGATCCGGCCGGCATCGAGGTCGCCACCGCCTCCACCATCTCCCCCAACGGCTCGGTGCTGGCGGGCACCCACGGGTTGTCGCTGCTGTCGCTGGCGGCCAGCTCCCCCATGGGTTTCGAAGTGCTGGACCGCAATTGGGGCGTCTACGAGAAGGTGTGCGCCGAGCACGGGCACACCGCGGACCGGTCACGGTGGCGGCTGGTCAATCCGATCTTCCTGGCCGAGACCCGCGCCGACGCCGAGCGCGCGGTGAGCCGCCGCATCGGCTCGATGGCCGCCTACGTGAACCGGCAGACCGGCGAGCAGCCGGCGTGGGCGGACACGCCCAAGGGCATCATCGATCAGTGGCGCAATGACAACCTCGGCGAATTCGGGCAGGCCATCATCGGCACGCCGGACGAGGCGATCGCGCGCATCGAGAAGCTCATCGAGAAGACCGGCGGGTTCGGCACCATGCTGGTCCTGCACGTGGACATGGCGAGCTGGGAGGACACCAAGCGCAGCTACGAGCTGTTCGCCTCGGAGGTGATCCCGCACTTCAAGAATCGCAACCGCCGCCGCGAGGACAGCCTGCAGTACGCGCAGGACAACCGGGAGCTGCTGATCGGGCAGCTGGTCACCGCGATCACCAAGGCACACACCGACTACTACGGCGAGACCGCCGCGACGGGAGCGTGATCCCATGCGCGCCACACAGTTTCTGAACGGGCAGTTCTCCCCCGCCGAGGTGGCCGAGCCGCCCGCGCTGGGACCGGGGCAGTTGCGGATCGCGGTGGCCGCGTGCGGTATCTGCGGCAGCGATCTGTCCATGTCGAAGGATCCGTGCCGGTTCGTGCAGGTGGCGGCGGACAGCGGGTATCCGCTGGCCACCTTCGACACCGAGCGACCGGTCGTGCTCGGGCACGAGTACGCCGGGACCATCACCGAAATCGGCGCCGGGGTCACGGATTTCGCGGTCGGCGACCGCGTCGCGGGGATCGGGCTCGCGACCGAGGCGGCGACCGGCATTCCGACGATCATCGGGTACTCGAACGACTATCACGGGGCGTTCGGCGAGAGCATCGTGGTGGACGCGTTCTGGGTGCGGCACGTGCCCGAGGGGCTGTCGCTCGAGCATGCGACGCTGGCCGAACCGCTGCACGTCGGCGAGATGCACGTGCAGCAATCCGGTCTCACCGCCGAGGATTCGGCGCTGGTCATCGGCTGCGGGACCATCGGGCTGGGCGCGATCATCGCGGCCAAGGCGCACGGGGCGCGGCTGGTGGTGGCTTCGGAGCCCTCGCCCAAACGGCGGGAGCTCGCGCGGGCCGTCGGCGCGGACATCGTGGTGGATCCGAACGAGCAGGATCCGATCGAGGCGTGGATGACGGCGGTCGCGCGGGGTGACAGCGTGGTGGGCCAGTCGGGAACGGGCATTCTCATCGCCTATGAATGCAGTGGGCGCGCAGGGATTATCGGCACGCTCATGCGGACCATGCCGTTCAACTCGCGGATCCAGGTGCTGGCGGCGCCGTTCGCGGACGAGCCGATCATTCCGGTGGTCGGGCAGTTCCGGCGGATCGCGGTCAATTTCGGGCACGGGCCGTACGAGAACGCCTACGACATCACGCTGGAGCGGCTGGCGTCCGGGGCGATCGACGCGGAGGCGCTGATCACCGGGCGGGTCGGGCTGGACGGAGTGGCGGATGCCTTCACGGCGCTGCGGAATCCGGAAGAGCACGTGAAGATCCTGGTGCTACCGGATCACTGAAGGTGATATGCCCGGTTCATCCGGGTTCGGTGTGGCTAGCGGCGAGGTCCATTGCCCCGGCGGCTCGCCACACCACTTTTGGGCTAATGACCAGCATGTGTCGGGCTCCACCATTGTCCGACATGCTGGTTCACCGCCCGGATTGTGAAAATCACTGGTAGATCGCCGCGCTTGCCGACGTGCGAAAGGACTCCGGAGCGGGTCCGACCGATCCGCCACGTGACGGGTTAGGCTGGCGAAATGTCGGCAAACATTGCTGTTGAGGAGGCCGGGGCGACCGGAGGCGAAGCCCAGGTGATTGCGCTGTGCAATCAGAAGGGCGGCGTCGGGAAGACCACCTCGACGGTCAATCTGGGTGCCGCGCTTGCCGAGTGCGGGCTGCGCGTGCTGCTGGTGGACCTCGATCCACAGGGGGCGCTGTCGGCGGCCCTGGGCGTCGCACACCACGATCTCGAACTCACCGTCTACGACCTGCTGAGCCGGTCGGCGCCGCCGATCGACGACGTGCTGATCAAGACCGGCGTCACGAACCTGCATCTGCTGCCCAGCAATATCGATCTGTCGGCGGCGGAGATACAGCTCGTAAACGAGGTGGGCCGAGAGCATTCGATGCGCCGGGTGCTCGATCCGATCCGGGATCGCTACGACTACATCCTCATCGACTGCCAGCCGTCGCTGAGCCTGCTCACCGTCAACGCGCTCGCCTGCGCGGACGGGGTCATCATTCCCATGGAGTGCGAGTTCTTCTCGCTGCGCGGGCTGGCGCTGCTCAACGACACCATGGAGAAGGTGCGTGAACGACTCAATCCGCGGCTCGAGCTGTCGGGCATCGTGGTCACCATGTTCGATCCGCGGCTGCTGCACTGCCGGCAGGTGCGGGACCGGGTGGCGGAGACGTTCAAGGCGGAGCTGTACGACACGGTGATCTCGCGGACGGTGCGGTTCCCGGACTCCACCATCGCGGGTGAACCGCTCACCACGTGGGCACCCAAATCCCGTGGTGCGGAACAGTATCGGGCGCTTGCGCGGGAGTTCCTGAAACGTTCGGGGCGGCCGATGGGTCAGCTCGCGATGTCCACGATGCAGTAGCCCTGGGTCGCGGCGCGCAGGGTGAAGGTGAGCACGGTGGTGACGGCGGAGGAATTCGTCACCGGGACGGTCACGGCCGCGCCGGTGTCGACGGTCCGGGCCGTCATCCGGTCGGCGTCGAAGGCTGTTGTGCCGGTGAGCCTTCCGGGATTGTTGGCCAGGGTCGAGCCCACGCAGACGAGGGGGTACTTGCCCTCGGTGTCATCGGGCTGGAGCGGCTGCCCGATCCAGCGCGACAGGTAGCGGCGGACCGTGTACCGGGCGTCGTCCTCGGTGAAAGCGGGCTGGGCGGGGGCGGATTGCGGCGGCATGGTTGTCACCGGCGCAGGGGTGGTCGTGGCCGCCTGCGAGGTGGTGCCCAGCGTGTCGAGTGAACCGGTCGGCACGGGGCGCGCTCTCTCGGAGGAGTGCGCGGTGTGCGGGGTCTGGGCGCAGCCGACGGCCAGCGCGCACAGCGCCACAGCGGGGAGCACCTTCAACGCGCGGAATCCAAGGCGGGTCACCGATCCCACGATAGCGGTGTTTTCCATATCCGCCCCGACGCCACGAGATCATCAGTACGCTCGGTGAGCGGACCGGACGTCTGTTGCTCTCGTTGTTTGCGAGTGACGGGCACCGTTGGCAAGCAAGGAGATTCGGTCCCTGAGCGGCGGAATCTCGCGTTGTGTCGTTGGTACGATTGGCTGGATGCGGCGCTCCTGCGGACTGCTTGCGGACGTGTCGTCTCGCGCGACCTCGGATGAATGAAGCGCGAAGGTTGCTTCGCGCTGCAAACCGAGGGTGGGTCCAAAATGGACCCACCCAAAATGGAGTTCCAGCGGATATCAAGGCATTTCGGGCAGGAGCCCACGGTTCAGGTGGCCAGATGAGCTAGCGTGGGCGTCGCACCTCCCCGCCTGGTCGCGACTGCTTCCCATCCGCGTTCGCGCGCAAAGGCTTTGAAGAGTGCCAGCGGGATCGTCATTGTCGCCCATCCCGTCTTGGCGCTGTCGGTAACCAGCTGGTCGCGGACGCCACCGAGACCCGAAGGCTCCTCGAAGAAGTCGTCGCCGACGAACACACCACCGTCCGCGACCGGCACGCCAGCCTCAACCGTCAACTGAAAAAGCTCGACGCCAAGGAAAACCGCCTGATCGACCTGCTCGCCGACGGCTCGATGCCCCAAGCAAAAATCCGCATGAAGCTGATCGACATCAAGACCCAACGCAAACGCCTCGAAGCCGGGCTCACGAACACCTCCGAGGAGCTCACCATCGGTGCGGGACTGCTCCGGCACGCCTTGGACCTCGTTGCCGACCCTTATGTCCTGTACCGCGACGCCAGCACCGACGTCCGCCGCCTGCTCAACGAAACCTTCTACCAACGCTTCTACATCGACGATCATCAGGACACCATCGAACCGACAATCAGCGACGAGAAAACCGACCTGTTCGCCGCCCTCCATCAAGCCGGCCGCGCCTGCACCAGTCCCCCACCACGCAGAAAGCAGAAAGGGGCTTACTCGAACCAGCGAGCGGACGCCGGTTGGAATAAGCCCCTTATGGTGGACCTGGCTGGGCGTTATTCCAAACGGGCTGACCTGCACAAACTCGAAACCACCCGCGCCAAAATCGACACCGGACCCTCGTCTCCACTCCCCCGCCGACACAAGAAGCCTCTGGCGGACCGTCCTCGCGAGCCTCGCAGAATCGAGCAGCGCCTCGGCCCTGCGACGGTCGAGGAACTCCTTCACGCGTACCGCGACGGCACCTCGACCACACAGCTCGCGGCGCGCTACGGAATCTCCAAGACCGCCGTCCTCAACCTGCTCACCAACCGCAACGTTTCCCGCCGATTCCAATCGATGACCACCAACGACGTAGACCACGTCGAGCGGCTCTACCTCGCCGGCCATTCACTCGCCAGCTGTAGCCGCCTCACCGGCTTCCCCGCCAGCACCATCCGCGACGCGCTCCGTGAACGCGGCACCCCAATGCGGGCGCCCGGCGGGCGCCACCGTGCACCGCGTTAGACCCCCACGAGTCGGCGTGTCGACACGCCGACTCGTGGATCAAATTTCCCGACACAGCAAGCGATCGGCAATCAACTTCCCCGGCTCAACCGACCGATACCTCCCCCCATACCAACCACGATCAGGGCCGGTATTCGACGGCGGGCGGCCCGGTGGAACTGGTCCAGGAGATGACCGCCAACGCCTCTGACAGCAGTATTCGGCGTGCTCTCGATTCTTGACAGGGGGTGGAGGTCTCGGAATCACGCAGTGGGGACCTGAAGCGGTGAGCGATTTTCGAAGGCTGTGCTGCGTATGCCGCGCAGGAGCAGGATGGCGGCGGCCACCACCAGTGGCGCCGGGGTCGGCTCGACAATCACCGCGCACACGGCGCCCCAGGTGAGAACCGTCCAGGCGAGGAATTCCGGCGGAACGACGCCCCTCCGATTCATCCACACCACGAGCAAACCGACGAGTGTGAGGGGCAGGCCGAAACCGGCTGGGTTTGCCCAGAAAGCGTTGGCCGACTTGGTGTCCTCCCACCAGTGGCCCCACAGTTGCAACGACAGCCAGTCCCCGAAGGACGCCGAACTCAGCAGTAGCCCGACAGTGAGGTGTCCGGCACCGATGAACGAGAGGATGCCGCCTGCCCATTTGATCATTCGATTCCCGCTTTGCTGCTCCATGACAAACCTCCAGGCTGTTATACGGTACCGTACAACTCGAAGCCTAAGCCCGGATATACGCCTCCGTATAGATACTGGAGGTGTGGCAAGCAGCACGCTGCGGGCGTGCCGGGTGCATCAAGTTTGGTTGCGCCGCTACGGTTTTGGTCCGGTCGGCCAGTCGCGGGTGCGGTGATGTGGATCTGGCCGCCGCGACCACCGCGATGGCGGGCATCCTCACCTGCCACATCGGGGTGATCGCGATCCTGCTCCGGCTGCTGCGCACCGCCGACCGAGTCCGACGTCAGGCCGGGCGTCGCGCGCCGGCGATGGTCAGGGCGATGTCCACGAGCATGTCCTCTTGACCGCCGACCAGTCCACGTCGCCCGGCCTCCATGAGCAGGGTGCGCGCGTCGACGTCGTATCGCTCGGCGGCGGCCTCGGCGTGCCGCAGGAAGCTGGAGTACACGCCCGCATAGCCGAGAGTCAGTGTTTCCCGGTCGACGCGGACCGGCCGATCCTGAAGCGGGCGAACGAGATCGTCGGCCGCGTCTTGCAGGGCGAAGACGTCGCAGCTGTGCCGCCATTCCAGCAGATTCGCGACCGCGATGAATGCCTCGATCGGAGTATTCCCGGCACCTGCGCCATGTCCGGCGAGCGAGGCGTCGACGCGGATGGCGCCGTGCTCGACGGCGGTGACGGAGTTGGCTACCGACAGCGAGAGGTTCTCGTGGGCATGAATGCCTATTTCGGTCCCGTGGTCGAGAACGTCGCGGTATGCCCTAATGCGTGCGCGCACATCGTCCATGGTGAGCCGACCACCGGAATCGGTGACGTAGACGCAGTGTGCGCCATAGCTTTCCATCAGTTTGGCCTGCGCGGCCAGATCCGGGGCCGAAGCCATGTGGCTCATCATCAGGAAGCCCGCGACGTCCATGCCCATCGTGCGAGCCGTCGAAATGTGCTGGGCGGCAACGTCGGCCTCGGTGCAATGGGTGGCGATGCGCACCGATCGTACGCCGAGATCGTAGGCGCGGCGCAGATCGTCGACTGTGCCGACTCCGGGGAGCAGCAGCGTGGTCAGGCGAGCCCGCCGGATATTGGCGGCGGCCGCTTCGAGCCACGTCCAGTCACTGTGCGAACCGGGACCGTAGTTGACCGATCCGCCCGCGAGACCATCACCGTGGGCGACCTCGATGGCGTCCACACCCGCGGCGTCGAGAGCTGCCACGATCGTGCCGACGTCCTCGGGTGCGATCCGGTGGCGAACCGCGTGCATGCCGTCGCGCAGAGTGACGTCCTGTATGTAGAGACTGGTCGGGCTCATCGGGCATTCTCCTTCTGCGACTGCGTGATTCGCTCCGCGACCTGGACGGCCGCCGAGGTCATGATGTCGAGGTTCCCGGCGTAGGCGGGCAGATAATCCGCAGCGCCCTCGACCTCCAGGAACACCGAGACCCGGTGTGTGGGCACCCGGTGTGCGCCGTCGGCCAACAGGGTGTGCACCGGCTGGTCGGAGGGAATCGGGTCGATCTGGACCTCCTGTTTGAGGCGGTAGCCGGGTACGTAGGCCGCGACGTCGGTGACCGTGTTCGCGATCGACGCCCGGATCCGCTCGTGGCTGCTGGGATCGGTGGCCTCGACCAGGCAGTAGACCGTGTCGCGCATGATCAGCGGCGGCTCTGCCGGATTGAGAATGATCACCGCCTTGCCGCGCTCGGCGCCGCCCACCACTTCGATTGCGTGTGAGGTGGTTTCGGTGAACTCGTCGATATTGGCCCGCGTGCCGGGGCCCGCCGACCGGGACGCGATAGAGGCGACGATCTCGGCGTACGCCACGTGCGCCACCCGCGAGACTGCGGCGACGATCGGAATGGTGGCCTGGCCACCGCAGGTCACCATGTTCACGTTCGGGGCGTCGAGGTGATCGCACAGGTTGACCGCGGGCACGACGAACGGCCCGATCGCGGCGGGAGTCAGATCGATCATGCGTTTGCCCAGCGGTGCGAGCCGGGCGTGGTTGTGCTCGTGCGCCTTCGCCGACGTCGCGTCGAAGACGATGTCGATTTCGTCGAAGCCTGGCATGCGCAGCAGGCCCTCGACCCCTTCATGTGTCGTCGGAACCCCGAGGGCCGCCGCACGGTCGAGTCCGTCGGAGTGCGGATCGATGCCGACCATGGCGGCGGGTTCGAGTGACCGGGAGCGTCGCAGGAGCTTGACCATCAGGTCGGTGCCGATGTTCCCGGACCCGATTATCGCGACCTTGGCGCGAACAATACTGTCGCTCAACGGATTACCTTTCATGAGAAGGACGCCGACACGTGGCCGAGTCCGTGGATGTGCACATCGACGAGCACGCCCGCGTGGACGGGCCGCATCGGCCCCAGCGCACCCGACAGGATCACCTGCCCGGCCCGCAGCGGATCGCCGAAGTCGCGCGCTGTTCGCGCCAGCCACGACAACGCGTGCAGCGGGTCGCCCAGGCAGGCAGCCCCGGTGCCGGTCGACACCACCTCGCCGTCGATCTCCATACGCATGGTGACCTCGGCCGGTTCCAGCTCATCGAGGGTGCGGTGCTCCTCGCCGAGGACGAACACACCGCTGGACGCATTGTCGGCGACGGTGTCGGCAAACGAGATGTCCCAGTCGGCGATTCGGCTGTCGACGATTTCCAGCGCTGCGACCGCCGCGCCGACGGCCCGGCGGCATTGGGCATCGTCGAGCGGGCCGTCGGCCAGGTCCGCGGCGAGGAGGAAAGCGATCTCGGCCTCCGCGCGGGGCTGCAACAGTTGTGTGATCGGAATCTCGCCGCGATGTTCGAAGGCCATGTCGGAGAACAGGACTCCGAAATCGGGTTGGCCCACGCCGAGTTGCCGCTGAACCGCTTCGGATGTCGCGCCGATCTTGCGGCCGACCACCGTGGCGCCCGTGGCGACTCGGACGGCGTTGAAGTGCTTTTGGATTCGATAGGCGGTGCGCACGTCGTCCGCGTCGATCAGATCGCGCAACGGTCGACACGGGCGGCGGGTGGCCGCGGCCTCTGCTAGGCGTCGCGCCGCGCGGGCGACGGTCGCCTCGTCGACACATGACATGACAATCTCCTTTCTGCCGTACTGTGAGGGCGGCGATCAGTCCACCTCGGCCCTCGCGGCTTGCGCAGTAAATCCGGTCCGGTGAGTGGACCGGTCGCAGGAAATGAGGCATCCCATGACTTCCAGCCTGGATCCGCGCTCGGTACTGGGACGGATCGTGCTGATCCTGGACGCGTTCGAGGTCGAGGACCATGCGGTCGGCCTGTCGGAGCTGGTCCGGCGCACCGGGCTGCCGAAGGCCACCGTGCATCGGATGTGCCAGGACTTGGTCGCCGCGCGCTTGCTCAGCCTGTCTCCGGCGGGCTACAGCCTGGGACGGGGATTGTTCGAACTGGGTCTTCGCGCGTCCGTCGAGCGCGTGCTGTTGGAGGTCGCGGTTCCCTTCATGCAGGACCTGTATGCCCGCACCCGCGAGACGGTCCACCTCGGTGTGCTCGATGGCGACGAGGTCGTCTATGTCAGCAAGATCGGCGGCCATCGGCAGGTGTCCGCACCATCCCGGGTCGGTGGCCGAATGCCTTTGTACTGCACGGCAATTGGGAGAGTTCTGCTCGCGCACTGTGATGCGGCGACCGTCGACCGCATTCTGTCGGGCCGTCTGATTCGGCGCACTGCGCGCACGATCGTCGGACCGGGCCTGCTGCGCGCTCAACTGGATCGCGTGCTCGGAGCGGGAGTCGCCTTCGAATACGAGGAATCCTCGGCCGGGATCGCCTGCATCGCCGCCCCCATCCTCGGCGCGGACGACCAACCTCTCGCCGCAATCTCGGTCACCGGCCCCACCTCGCGCTTTCGACCCGCTGAACATGTTGATCCAGTGCGCGCCGCCGCGATCGGTGTGGCGTCCACCCTCGCCCGACGGCTGCGGTTGAACCCCCGCTGACCCTTCCGCCTCTTGACTACCGGTGACGGCCGGTCCTATCGTTCGATCAATCAATCAATCAATTGATCAATCGAACGTTTGGAAGGGGTCGTGTCCATGCCGCAAAGCGTTGCCGACCGCGATGTCACGCGAACGCGTGTCATCGAGGCCGGAGGAATTCCGACCAAAGTCCTGACGCGGGGGTCGGGCCGGCCGGTCGTGCTGCTGCACGGTTCCGGTCCGGGGGTCTCGGCGGCGGCGAACTGGTCCAGCCTGATCCCAGAGCTCGCCCGGGATTTCCTGGTGATCGCACCCGATATCGCGGGATTCGGGGGTTCGATCGGGCCCGCGGGCACCGCTTACGGGATCAAGCTCTGGGTGCGGCAGCTGATCGAGTTGCTCGACGCGCTCGAGCTGCCTTCGGTGACGTTGCTGGGCAACAGTTTCGGCGGTGGGCTTGCCCTCGCCGCGACACTCAAGCATCCGGGGCGGGTCGACGGGCTCGTCCTGCTCGGCACCCCGGTGGGCACCTTCGAGATGACCGAGGGGCTGCGGTCGGGCTGGCATTACGAACCGCACGAGGCCGAAATGCGGCGAATCCTGGAGATATTCGCGTACGACCCGGCCCTGGTCACCGACGACATGGTTCGTGAGCGGTACGAGGCCAGTGCCCGTCCCGGTACACAGGACGCCTACCGGCGACTCATTCCCGAACCGGGTCCGGCGGGCACACCGGTCAAGGGCGTGCCGGAGGAGTCGCTTCGCACCATCAACCAGCCGACGCTCATCCTGCACGGCAGGGAAGACAGTGTGATCCCGGTCGAGCTGGCCTGGCGGGCCGCACACCACATCCCGAACGCCGACCTGAAGGTGTTCTCGCAGTGTGGCCACTGGGTGCAGTTGGAGCGGCGCAGCGAATTCCTATGCGAGGTACGCGATTTCCTAGGCGGGCTGCAATGAGCCGATCGGGATTGGACAAGGCGCTCTACGACATCGTGGCTGGCAAACAGGCGCGCGAGGGCTTCGCCTCGGATACGACCGGATTCCTCGACCGATACCGGCTCGACGCGGACGAGCGCGCGGCCGTCGGCCGCATCGACCTGCCGGCGCTGCGGGATCGCGGTGCGAACCCCATGTTGCTGTGGGGGCTGTGGATGACCTTCGGCGATCGCAGCCTGCCCGGTTATCTGGCCGAACTCCAAGGCGGCCATAGCCTCTCGATTCGGAAGGAACCCAACAATGGCTGAGCTGGTGGGCGGTTTCCTGGTGCCGCACGACCCGATGGTCCTCACCGATCCGCAGGCGCCGCCGGAAGCGATCCGGGAGCGGATCACCGAGGCGTACGCCGAGGTGGCAAGGCGGGTGGCCAATCTCGCCGCCACCACACTGATCATTATCGGCACCGACCATTATCTGCTGTTCGGACCCGGCTGCCTGCCGCAGGCGCTGATCGGCAGCGGGGATGTAGACGGGCCGCTGGAGCGTCTGCCCGGCATGCGCAGGCGGCAGTTTCCCGACAACAACGCGTTGGCGCGGCATCTGGTGAGCCACGGGCACCGCACCGGAATCGATTGGGCGGTGGCCGATTCGCTGACCGTCGATCATTCGGTCGCGATCCCGTACTTCCGCATCGGCGGCGACGCGGAACTTCCGGTGATTCCGATCTATCTGGCCTGTGGCGTCGAACCCTTGCTGCCGTTGCGGCGGGCCGAGCAGATCGGGCAGAACCTGAAGGCGGCCGTGGAGAGCTGGGACGGAGACGAGCGGGTGGTCGTCATCGGCAGCGGTGGCATCAGCCACTGGGTGGGCACCGGCGACATGGGCCGGGTAAACGAGCAATTCGATCGCATGGTGTTGGATCTCGTGACCGCCGGAGATGTGGCGGCGCTCGTCTCGCTCAGCGATGACTACATACTCGAGCACGGCGGCAACGGTGGCCTCGAGATCCGCAACTTCGTCGCCGCCATGGCCGCACTCGGCCCGTGCACCGGCGATGTCATCGCCTATGAAGCTGTGCCGGAATGGATTACCGGTCTCGGCTTCGCCGAACTCATCCCGAGCCGGGCCGCGGAAGGGATCCCCTCATGACCACCGGAACCTCGGCGCCATGCAATGTCGGGCCGGTCGGTCTGCTCGACGGCCGGGAGATGGTGCGCGTGACGCCGGAGGGATGGCCGCCGCTGCTGATCTACCGCGTCGACGGCGAGATCTACGCGACCGCGGACACCTGTACTCACGCCACCGCCTCACTGTCGGAAGGCGAACTGGAAGGCCACACGATCGTCTGCCCGGTGCACTGGGCCGAATTCGACATCCGCACCGGCCGGCCGCTGTGCTTCCCGGCCACCCAGGCGCTCGAGACCTTCCCGGTGTCAGTCGAGGACGGCCAGATCTACGTGCGCGGAACCAATAGCAATGGAAGTGAGGAACTATGAGCAAATCAGTCTCGACGATGGTCGATCCGCAACTGTTGAGCGAGGGCTGGCTGCCCCGCGACATCTTCTGGTCGCAGGAGATCTACCAGCTCGAACTCGAGCGCATCTTCGCTCGCGCCTGGGTGTTCATCGCCCACGAAAGCCAGCTCCCGCACACCGGTTCGTTCCTCACCACCCGTATCGGTGAGGACGAGGTGATCGTCGTCCGCAACCGCGACGGTCGAGTGGGGGCGTTCCTGAACAGCTGCCCGCACCGGGGCAACCGCGTATGTTCGGCGGAGGTCGGTGTCGCACGCGGATTCGTCTGCAACTACCACGGCTGGTCATTCGGACTGGACGGGTCGCTGCGCGGCATGCACGAATCCGGTTCCTACGACCGCGAACCCGGCTTCGATCGCGCCCGGCTCGGCTTGACCCCGGTGGCCCAGGTCGAGGGTTACAAGGGCCTGCTGTTCGCGACCTTCGACCCGAGCGCTCCGCCGCTCACCGAGTTTCTCGGGGATTTCACCTTCTACCTGGATGTCATGCTCGACAATGACCCGGGCGGAACAGAATTCGCGGGCGGCTGCATCTCCTCGCTCCTGGGCTGCAATTGGAAGATCGCCGCGGAGAACTTCGCCGGTGACGCGTTGCACGCAGGATGGACGCACGCGTCGGGTGCCGAGGCGATGCTCGGCGGGCCGGTGGCGACGCTCGGTGACGAGGCCAACGAGAGCTACCACGTCAATATCAACGGCCACTGCTGGGAATTCAACCTCGACGGCGTCGGCAATGCGGCCACGCTCGGGGACAGACGCATCATGAATTACCTGCGCGAGCAGCGCGGCGCGTTCGAGGCGCGGCTCGGCGCGACCCGGGCGAAGATGGTGGGCTCGGTCGGCTCGGCCAACGTCTTCCCCAACTTCTCATTCCTGCCCGGCCAGAACACCTTCCGCACCTGGCAGCCGCTCGGTCCGCACAAGACCGAGCTGCGCACCTGGGTGCTGGTGAATCGCAATGCGCCGCAAGAGGTCAAGGACGCCTGGCGCAAGGGCGCGATGCTGACCTTCTCGCCGTCCGGTGTCTTCGAGATGGACGACGGCGAGAACTGGGAAGGCTCGACGCACAGCAATCGGGGACTCGTGACCCGGCAGCAGCCCCTGCACTACGGGCTCGGCCTGGAAAGCCGAGTCGATCACCCCGAACTCCCCGGCAATGTCTACCGCGGGCAGATCAACGACGCCAATCAACGAGCGTTCTATCGCCAGTGGTCGAGGATGATGAGCTCGACCGACTGGGACGAACTCCTGGACAAAGGGCCTCACGATGACACCGACCGCTGACCCGAAATCGATCGAAACCGTGGACAGCGAACTCTATTTCGAAGTAATGGCCTTCGCCGCGCGGGAAGCGCGACTACTCGACGAAGAACGCTATCCCGAATGGCTGGAATTATTCACCGAGGACGCGACCTACTGGGTGCCGGGAATCGAGAACCGTGGCCGCCACGATCGCTCGGGCACCTACGCTCCGCATCGCATGGCGTACTTCGACGACACCCTTGCCGATCTGCGGCACCGGGTGGACCGGTTCACAGCGCCGACGGCATGGGCCGAGGACCCGGCGACCCGGCATCTGCATATCATTTCCAATATCGAGGTCGAATTATGCGATACCCCTGGGGAATTGTCCGTGCGTTCGGTCTTCGTGAACTACCGCGGTCAGGGCAGCATCGACTCGGCGGTGCTCTACGGCAGGCGGATCGATCGCTTGCGATGGGTGGACGGGCGGCTGCGCATCGCGGCGCGCAAGGTCGTGCTGAGCCACGCGACGCTACCCGCCAAGAACATCAACACCTTCTTCTGATGGGACATTTCTGATGGGTCGACTGGAAGGGCGGGTCGCCCTCGTTACCGGTGGCGGTGACGGCATCGGGCGCGCCGTGGTCGAACGGTATGTGCGCGAGGGCGCGAAAGTGGTTGTGCTGGAACGGGACAAAGAGCTAGCGAAAGGGATCGAGGACGCCTACACCGGGCCGGTTGCCGCCGTCGTCGGCGATGTCCGCGATCCCGCGACACACCTCACGGCCACCAGATGCGCGCTCGACATGTTCGGGCGGCTGGATGTTTATGTCGGCAATGTCGGCGTGTACGACTACGGCGCGAAGCTCGACGACCTGGAACTCACACAGCTGCCCGGCAATTTCCACGAACTCTTCGCCACCAATGTACTTGGCTATCTGCTCGGCGTCCGGGCGGCGAGCTCCGCACTGCGTCGCGGCCGGGGCTCGATCATCCTCACCAGTTCCTCGAGCGGAACCTACGCCGGTGGCGGCGGCGCACTGTATGTGGCGTCCAAGCACGCGGTGGTCGGGCTGGTCCGGCAACTCGCCTACGAATTCGCGCCCGACGTGCGAGTCAACGGCATCGCGCCCGGGGCCACCCGCACGGGACTGACCGGCGTGACCGGTCTCGGCGGAGACCGTCACCTGCGCAAGGAGACCCAGCTGCTCGACAGCATCGCCAAGACGATCCCGCTCGGATTCGTCAGCGAGCCCGAACACCACACCGGTCTCTACGTCGCGCTGGCCTGCCCGGCCGACACCGGATTCGTCACCGGCGCGGTCCTTCCCAGCGACGGCGGATTGGAAGTGCGCGGGCGGCGGGCCGCACGCTCGACCGGCGAGGCCAAACCGTGACGCGGCCGGACAGCGTGGTCGTGGTGGGCGGCGGTCTGGCCGGGCACACCGCGGCAGTGACATTGCGCTCGTACGGCTTCCAAGGTCGGCTCACGGTGATCACACAGGAGTCGAGCGACCCCTACGATCGTCCGCCGCTGTCTAAGGAACTGTTGGCGGGACAGCCGATTCAGCCCACACTGAGCCCCCACCTCGCCGATCTCGAAATCGAACTGCACACCGCAACTGTCGCGATCGGCATCCGACCGCGTGAAATCCTCACCACAGCAGGAGGATTCCCGTTCGATGCCGCTGTGCTCGCCCCCGGCCTGCGGGCGCGCCGACTGCCGAGCGGGGGCGGCGCACCGACGGCCCAGGTCCTGCGGAGCCTCGAGGACGCCGTTGGGCTGCGTACCGAACTCACCGCAGGCCGCAGAGTGCTGATCGTCGGCGCGGGCTTGATCGGGGCCGAGGTGGCCACGGCCGCCGCGGCTGCCGGCTGCCAGGTCTCGGTCATCGGCCCCGACTTCGGCCCGGCCCTGGCCGCCGTGCCCGATTCGGTGCTCGACGAGATCCGAGGGTGGTACGACGACTGCGGCATCCGGCTCACGACCGGGGTCCAGGTCCTCGAAACCACTCCCGCCGGAGTGCTACTCAGCGATTCCAGCCGTCGCGCCGCCGATCTGGTGGTCGCCGCGATCGGCGGGGCACCGGCGACAGCGTGGCTGCACGGTTCACCGATCGGCCTGGATCCGGCAGGGTTCATCACCGCGGACGAGCACCTGCGCACCGGCCTGCCCGGCGTCTACGCGGCGGGCGACGCGATCGCCTGGCCCTCGGCCCGCTACGGATGCGCGATGCATCTCGAACATTGGCACCACGCGGCCGACTCCGCGCAGATCGCAGCCCGGAACATCCTCGGCGCCAACGAAACCTACGATCCGCTGCCCTACTTCTGGTCACACCAGCTCGGCCACAGCCTGCACTACATCGGCCGCCACGGCCAGGCGGATCCGGCCGAGATCCGTTCGGATACCCGCTCCGGACGGGCGGTGACTTGGACCCGCGGCGGGCGGCCGACGGCCGTGCTGGCCCTCGACGCGCCGCATCTCCTGCGTCGTGCCCGCGCGGCGCTGCAAGCGGCGGATCGACCGGAAATCGGTGCAGCGCAATGACAAATCGGAAGAGGAACATGGAATCCGGCAATCGGCAATTCGCCGACCTCGTCGCGTCGCTGCGGATCCCGGTGATGGCGGCCCCGATGTTTCTGGTGTCAGGCACCGAGATGGTCACCGCCGCGGCGTGTTCCGGAATCATCGGTACATTTCCCGCCGCCAACGCGCGCACCATCGATGATCTGGGCGCCATGCTCGAGGGCATCACCGCCGGAGCCGGTGGGGGAGCGTGGGGTGTCAATCTCATCGTGCACCGCACCTATGACCGGCTCGATGCCGAACTGGCCTTGCTGCACGAGGCCGCGCCGGCTCTGGTGATCACCGCGCTCGGGACTCCCCAGCGTGCCCTCGACGCCGTCCATCGCTGGGGCGGATTGGTTTTCGCCGATATCAGCACGCCCGAACAGGCCCGGCGCGCCATTGCCGCAGGCGCTGACGGTCTGGCCGCCGTCTGCTCGGGGGCCGGGGGACACACCGGGAAGTACAGCCCCTTTTCGCTGATCGCCGCGATCCGCGAATTCTGGGACGGACCGCTGATCGCCGGCGGCGCGGTGTCTTCCGGCGCGGGCATTCTCGCCATGCGCGTCCTCGGCGCCGACATCGTCACCATCGGCACCCGGCTGCTCGCGACCACGGAGAGCCGCGCGGCCGAGGGACACCGGCGGATGGTGATCGACGCGACGATCGCGGACATCATCACCTCCGACAGCGTGACCGGGGTCGCCGCGAACTGGCTCACCGAGAGCCTGAACCGGCACCGGGCGGTGACCGGCGGCCCGACCGGCATCGACTTCTCCGGCGCGATCGCCGATTCCAAGGCCTGGCGGGATGTGTGGTCGGCCGGGGAAAGCGTAGGCGCGGTCCGCGGTCCGGAATCCGTGGCCGAGGTCGTGGCCGCGCTCGGCGCCGAATATGACACGGCACTGGCAGGCGTCAGAGCGGACGTGATTCCCGAACTCGCGCAGTCCGTCGCGAACAATCCCGATTGATCACCCTGCAAGAACTCAGCAAGATCTGTCTTCGCTTCACTGGAGGTTGTGGTGGCCGCTGTGACTACCGAGGAGATGACGGCCCGCCCGGAACGCGAGCCGTCCGCCAGCGCGGTCGAATCCCTGCGCCGGGCAATGACCGATACGCCCGACCGAACGGCGATCGTCTGCGGTGACCGGACCCTGACCTACGCCGAACTGGGGCGTTCGGCGGTGGGTTTGGCACGCCGCCTTTCCGAATCGGTCGTGGCCGGACGCCCGGTCGCGGTCATCATGCCGAACGGCCCCGAGCTGTCGGCCGCGATCTTCGCCGCCTGGCTGGCGGGTGCGCAGGTGGCCCTGATAAACCCCGGCTTCACCGGCCGGGAACTGCGCCTGCTACTCGAACGGTCCGGGGCGAGTGTGGTGCTCGCCACGGCCGGGGCCGCCGATCAGGTCTTCGCCGCGGCGGAGTCGCTCGGTCTCGAACTCGTCGTGGTCGGCACCCGTGAGCTGGCCCTCGAATCATGGTGCGGCGACGAGACACTCACCATCACCGACGACCAGCTGCCTCCGCCGGATCGGCTGGCGACCATGATGTTCACCGGCGGCACCACCGGAGTGCCCAAAGGCGTCGATCACACCCACCGCACCTTGATGCTCACCGTCCTCGGCATGGAGGGGTGCTGGCCGACTCGTCCCGGTGCCGAGGTGTGGCTGAATGTGGCGCCCTCGTTTCATATCTGGGGGTTGCTGATGGGCATCCTCAATCCGGTCTACGGCCACGCCACGGTGGTGATCTGCCAGGGATTCAAGCCCGATGCGGTGGCTACCGCCATCCGCGACCACCGGGTCACCGTGTTCGGCGGCGGTCCGGCCGAGATCTACGCCGGTCTGCTGTCGAGCGAGCACGCCAATCGCGCGAACCTGTCCACCGTACGGGTCTGCCCGGGCGGCGGATCGCGGTTTTCCGCCGCGCTGCACGATCGCTGGCTGCGCCGAACCGGCGTGGTGATCCGCGAGGCGTACGGCATGACCGAACTCGCGCCGATCACCTGCAATCGCTCGGACATGTCCCCACGACCGGGTTCGGTCGGGTTGCCCGCCGCCGCGGTCGAGGTCCGGGTCGCCGATCCGGACAATCCGCACCGGCTCGCGAATGCCCGGGAAGCCGGTGAGATACAGGTCCGAGCACCGCACATGACGATCGGTTACCACGATCCGGCGCACAACGACGGGGCTTTCGCCGACGGCTGGCTCAATACCGGGGATATCGGCTATCTCGACGAGGACGGCTTCTTGTTCATCGTCGATCGTAAGAAGGACATGCTCATCGTTGGCGGCTTCAACGTCTACCCGCGCGAGATCGATGAGACCCTGTGCCATTTTCCGGGAATCCTCGATGCCGCCACCGTGGGTGTAGCCGACGAACGGCGTGGCGAGCGCCCGGTCTCGTTCATCGTCGTCGACGCCGGCGTGGTCCTCGACCGAGCAGAGCTGGCCGACTACTGCACGGCGAATCTGGCGCACTACAAACAGCCCCGAGACATCCGGGTGGTGGGGCAATTGCCGAAAACCGCCGCGAACAAGATTGATCGGGTCGCCCTGCGCAAGATGGCGGCAGACATGTGACGTGGCCTGGCCCCGGTAGGCCGTCCAGCGCACTTCCTGGATCCTGCTGCGGGCTAAGCTGACTTGTTCGATTTCGGAGGAACTATGGTGGGAGGCCCACGCGTGGCTGCGTCAACGCCGGTCGGGGGGGAATCAGCCTGGGAGGACAAACGGCGGCGAATTCTCGACGGCGCCGCCGCTGTCTTCTCCTCCCGCGGGTACAGCAAGGGAACCACCAGGGAAATCGCGGCCCAACTCGATCTCAGCCAGCCATCCATCTATCACTACGTCGGATCGAAGGCAGACCTGTTGCGCGAGATCGCGTTACAGGTCGATCGGGACATGACGAGCGCGCTGCATGACGGCTTGGCGGCGGGCAGCGATCCGGTCACCCAGCTGCGAGCGATCATCACCCGATTTACCTACGCGGTGATCGCGAACCATCTCACCTTCGCCGTCTACCGCAGCGAGCAGCGCTGGCTGGAGCCGGCGGTGGCCGAACAAGTGCAACGCGATGAGCGCGAATTCGTCGCCACCGTCCGGAGTGTCGTCGAAAAGGTGCAGGCGCTGGGGCAGCTTCCGAACGCACCGTCGTCGGTGATCACCTTCGCGATTCTCAATATGGTCAGCGAAAGCCATCGCTGGTATCACCAGGATGGCTCGCTCGATCCCGCGTCTATCGCCGACGCCTATTGCAAACTCATCGGGCTGCCGCGGCAGGATTGACGGCAGCCCAACGTCATTGTCAGTTGCTGTTGTGCTCGGTCAGTTCTCGTTCGACCGCTCGAACCGTCCCCTGGGCTGTCGCGCACAGCACCGGATCGCCATCGGCGGGGATCGCGAAGATCTGGCATCCACAGACTGCCTGGCGGCGGGTGGCGTCAATGACGCTGGCGACCGCGCGCAGGCGGGCGCCATTGGCCGGGCGCAGGTAAGTGATGGTGAAGCCGCCGGTCAGAACGTTCGGGCCCAGGGCGGCGCCACCGGCGTAGGTGATGGCGTTGTCGGCGAGATAGGCCGGCATCTCCGCCATGGACGTAGCCGAACTGCTGGCGCAGGTCGTCGCGGATCGGGATCTCCAGGGTGGCGCCGTCGGTGTCGAAGGCGGTGAGTTCCGCGCCGACCAGGACGCTGAACGGCTGAGCGGCCAGCACGGCGCGGGCCAGTTCGAAGGAGGGTGCGGTGGTCGTCATGGGGCGGCTCCGGATTCGTTGGGGCGCATGGTTTCCCAGTCCGTGAGCCGCCGTGGCGTCGCCCAGCGCACCCAGAAGGTCGCTGGCGGTCAGCCATGGCGTGCTCCCTGGCGGTTCAGGTCCGGCGTGTCGGGGGCTGGCTGTGAATCCGTACTCGGAGTCAGTGTTGATTCGCCGCGTTGAGCGGGCTATTGGGGTTGGCCGGGTTATTCGGATTGAGCGGGCTGTTCGGGTTGGCTGGGTTGTAGGGGTTGAGCGGGCTGTTCGAGTTGGCAGGGTTGGCCGGGTCGTAGGCCCAGCGAACGCTGGCACACCAGTCCTGGAAAGCTTTGTCGTCCTCGAGTTCTGGCCGATCACAGTCGGCGAGGTTGTAGGCATGTGGATCGGATGGCGTCACCGTTGTCGTGGGCTCTGCGCTCGCCAGACTTGTCGAGGCAGTGAGCGGGACCGCGGCGATGGCGCCCGCGATCGCGAGTCGGGTCAGCGACCTGCCCAGCCGGGTTGTCGTGGAATTCACAATGATCCTTTCGTCTCCGCGGCGGACGCGGTGCGCGCCGCGGCGTGAAGTCGTGTCGAATCGTTCGGCGCGACTACCGATGGACCTTGTTCTTGCGGACCTGATCGCTGTGAATCCGCCCGCGCAGGAAGCGAACGTAGCGGCTGTGGTGGCTCCTCGGCGTCGTCCCCGGAACCAGTGCGGTCTCGGCACAGTCGAGTGAGTCTTCCAACGCGGCATCGTGCAGCCAGCGCCACGCGAGGGGCCAGGTGAACCGATCCTTCCCATAGGTTCGCATGATCAACTCGTGCGTCAGGCGGGTGTGCGTGGCGTCCAACTCTTCCACGATGAATCCGTGCGTCCCGTCGAAACCGGCCGGACGATGGAACCGGAACTTCACTTCGCGTCCGGCAACGTACTTCACGCAGGCGTAGCGGATCGGCCCGTGGCCACCGATGGCATCGACTCCCAACGGTCGATCGAACCGCATCGCGGGCCACTGCTGGATCGGCCACAGCCGGTCGTCGTCGGTGGCCAGCGTGTCGAGCAGCCGACCCACCGCCTGAGCATCAGCTGCGATCACCCGACTGTGGATATTGCTCACCATGATCTGGACCTTTCATTTAGCGATTGCTCTCTAATTGCAATTAGAGGGTAATCTCTAATACGTGTCAAGGAAACCCACGCACACCCTGGACTCGCTGCTGGACGCCGCCGCCGACCTGGTCGTATCCCACGGCGCCGCCGCGGTCACCATGAGCGCGGTCGCGGCTGCCGTGGGCGCGCCGAGTGGCTCGGTCTACTACCGTTTTCCCGACCGGGCGGCGCTGCTGGCGGGCCTGTGGCTGCGCACCGTGGATCGATTCCAGAGCGGGTTCCTCGAGGCCCTGCGCATTGACTCGCCGCGGCAAGCCGCGATGCGGGCCGCGCATCACGTGACCGACTGGTCGCGACGGCATCCGACGGAGGCCGCGGTGTTGCTCGCGGGTCCGGAAGCCTTCGGGTCCGCGCAGTGGAGTGCCGAATCCCGGGATGTGGCCGTGGCGCAGCAGGCCCGAATCGACGACGCCCTACGAGAACTCGGCGATCGGCTGGGTTACCGCAGCCGGGCCGATCGCGAACGGTTGGCTCTGCTGATCATCGAGTTGCCCCATGCGGCCGTGCGGCGAAGCGCGCGCAAGGCCGACGCCGACCTGACCGACACCGCCGAGGCCGTCAACCGGATCGTGCGTGACGCGCTCGGTGAAGGCGGCGGTGCGCTATCGGATGCCCCCGCGGATTCCGCGAACGAGGGCTGACGGGTTCGACGATCTGCCGTCGAACCCGCTCGAGTAGCTCCGTTACACGGTTGCCGCCGTCTCGGGAGCCGGGACAGCTCGTCGGCCGCCCGCTATCAGCAGGCCGGTCGCCACCGCCGTGATCGGCCACGGCGTGAATGTCAGGACTATCGCGCATTGCACGGTCCACAGTCCGAGCACCCACACGATGAATCGGGGTGGCGTGATGCCGCGGCGGTCCAGCCACAGAACGGTCAGACCGATCAGGACAAGCGGAATTCCGAAGCTGTTCAGCGATAGCCAGAGTGCGCTGTTCGCCGCGCTCATTGCGGCCAGGTCGTCGTGCCGCAGTGCCCCGCTGAACCAGTCACCGGCATGACGTGCGGCGCGCATCCACGCCAGGGCGAGAACCGTGTGCGCGGCTCCGAACAGCACGATCAGCCGGCCGGCCCACGCGGTCATCGGACCTCCTCGATTTCGCGCACGGAGTCGAAGTGCCCGGCCGAATCATGTTGGCGCCATGTGTGATCCCACCGCCGCAGCATCGCGGGGTAGACGATCAGCAGGCGGAACGGTTCGATGCCGGCCAGATACAACCGGCCGAAGAGTCCATTCGGTTTGACCAGGACCGCCATCCGCAGCTCGTACCCGCCGCGGGCCGGGACCCAGCCGAGGTGCGCCACCCCGTGCACGGTTTTGTTCGCCAGCTCGAGCGCTGATTCATCGTGGAGTTCGTACAGGGTGGTGAACGGGGTGTTCGGCACCGCCGGCCCGGCCGACTCCTGGCGCAGATCGTCGGGCAGCCGGTCGCGTAGTGACCGAACCCGGGTCCCGAGTCCCGCGCCGGGTTCGTCCCAGCCCAATAGGGCACCGAGCCGCCAGCGCACCGCGAACAGGAATCGGACCGGTGCGGAAGCGCTCGATGGGCCATCGCCCGTCCGCAGCGCGGCGAGAACGACCGGGAAGTCGTCCGGTCCGGCACCCGGCGCGCGAAAGGCCCAGACGTCCTGCACCTGGAAGTCCGGCGCGATTTCATGGATCCGCCATGGCTTTTCGATGTGTGCGGTGCGGGGGAGTCAATTGGACATGACACCATCCTCCGTGAGTTATACGGTTGCGTATAATTAGAGGCTAGATCCGTTATACGGTTCCGTACAACGTTGGAGTGAGGTGGATCACGGCATGGGTGCGCTGCGCACACCGCGCGAGACATGGATCGACGCAGGGCTGGCGGCATTGGCAACCGGGGGCGTCGATGCCGTGCGAATCGAGTCGCTCGCCAAGGCTCTCGGAGTTACCAAGGGTGGGTTCTACGGCTACTTCGCCGACCGTGAGGCACTGCTGACGGCAATGCTCGACACCTGGGAGCGCGAAGCGGTCGACAACGTGGTCGAGGAGGTCGCACGGGCCGAGGGCAGCGTTCTCGACAAGGCCCGGCTGGCCGGTCACCTCACCTTCTCCGGCGACCGGTTGCTTCCCATCGACCTGGCCATCCGCGACTGGGCCCGCCGCGACGCCGCCGTCGCCGAACGCCTGCGCCGAGTCGACAACCGGCGCATGGACCTACTCCGCGACGCGATCGGCACGATCTGCTCGGATCCCGACGAGGTCGAGGCCCGCAGCCTGCTCGCCTTCTGCGCGGCTATCGGCAGCCATTTCCTCGCCGCCGATCACCCCGGCCGTACTCGGGAAGAGGTCATCGCGCGCGCGGGAGACCTGATCCTGAATCGCGCGACGGGTGAGCGGCCCGACCGTGGGGGTACGTGAGATGGCCATCGACGAGTTGCCCTACGGCAAAAGCGTTGAGGTGCACGGGATCTTTCAGAAGATCGCCGGGTACGACGATCGGATGAATTTCATCATGACCGTCGGCTGTCATCGCCCGATGGTGTCGTGAAGTCGCCGAGCGCGCGGCGCCGCCCGCGGACGGGCGCATGCTCGATCTCGCCACCGGCACAGGCGTAATCGCATTGGAGGCGGCCCGCGAATACCCCACCGTCGCCGTGACCGGCGCCGACTTCTCCGAGCGGATGCTCGCACACGCCAGGACAAACCGGAAGCCGACGCCGTCCACTGGCAGCACGCCGACGCCACCGACCTGCCCTTCGGTGACGAATCGTTCGACGCGATCACCGAGGGCTACCTGCTGCGCAACGTCGAAGACCTCGAAGGGGTACTGCGCGAACAACATCGCGTGCTCCGGCCCGGCGGTCGCATCGTCATCCTCGAGACCTGCCCGCCCACTGGACTGGTGAAGCCCGGTCGTGGAGTGGGGAATGCGCACAATCATCCCGCTACTCGGGCAGGTGGTGTCCGGCGACCGGTCGTCCTACGCGTCAGCGACACCGACCGCGATATCGGCCTGGACACATCGACGCCGCCGCGATCGCCGACCGTTGCGACCACGGTCGGGGCCTAGTGCCGGGCCCAGCGTTCGGCGTCGAGGCGGCGGCGATCGCGATGACGGTTTCCAGGCCGGTGGTGGTTTTGTCGCAATAGTTGTCGCACCGCTTCAAGCACGCAATGGTTACCTATAGTCGTTCGCTATGAAATGGAGGAGACGCAAGCGGGTTGCCATGGACCGTGCTGCGGTGGCCGGGTCCGAGAGGCCGCGCGGCAGCAGCCGGGTGGTTTGACTCCACACCGCGGTGATCGGATGTCAGTTGCTCTGCGCGACGAGGCGTCGGCGGATCTTGTCTTGCAGGCCCCGGACCGCGGCCGCGGGCCAGTCGGCTTCGTAGCTGAGGCCGGGGTAGTGGTCGGTGCAGGCGACGAACTGCTGCTGAGCCGGAGACCACCGAATCCGGTACGGAGCGTCATGGACCCTGCGCTCGATCTCACACACGGCCGTCTCAATTCTGTGGTGTCCTGCTGAGGTCTTCAGCGTGGCACTGGCACATCTGCACGGGTAGTGACCTTGGCCCCGGAAAATGCGATCCGAACGACACCGTTGCAGAGGTCACCGACCGGGGCGGGTCGAGCAGTCGCGCCATCTGTCGATGTTCGAAGCCGCGTTCAGTGATGTGCGGAGTGCTCTTCAGCAGAGCTGGCGCTGTCGTCGTCCTGGCCGTCTGCCGCCTGGTGGGAGGTAGAAAACGCCTTGAAATGCCGAGTTCGGTGCGTCCCACGCGGTTCGGGTGCGTCAGAGTTTGCCGGTTCGGGCGTGGGTTGTCAGGCCGGGCAGCACGAGGGTGAGCCATCGGGCGCGAGCGGGGTGCGGTTGGTCTGTGGGTGCGGCGGAGAACAGCAGGTGGATGTCGCCGACTGTCACGTCGGGGTGGATGTCGCCTGCGGCCTGTCCGGCCTGGATAAGGACGGCCAGCGCGGTTGTGGCGCGCTCTTCCTCGGCTTTGGCGGCGGGGTCTGCGCCGAGGGCGTAGGCGGCGGCTTTGGCGGCTTGGTTGGTGGCGGTCAATTCGACGACCCCGGCCAGGAATCCAGCGATTTCGTCCAATGCGCGCGTCCCGGATTCCACACGCGCACAAGCTGCTTCGGCGTCATCGGCGACCCGGGTGACGTACTCGATGACCAGAGCCGCCACGAGATCGGTCTTGGTCGGGAAATGCCGGTACAGGGTGCCGACAGCGACCCCTGCCGCAGCTGCGATCTGGTCCATGCCCACCTCAGGGCCGTGGGTGGCGATCTGCTCACGGGCGGCGGACAGGATCTTGGTGCGGTTGCGGACCGTCCCCGCCAGCAGATCCTCAGTCGCCAGCCCGCGCGGGGTGAAATGGCCGCGATTCGACATCCCGGTTTCGATATACGTGCGCATCGCGTCGAGCACCGGCTGTGGCATCTGTGTACCCGAGGGCGTGTCCAAGAATACGGGTGCGTGGCCGTTCACCAGGTTGCGTAGCGCCGGTGTCGCCCCGCGAATCCGACCGGCCAGTGCCTGGTCACTCTGTGCTGTCGACGAATTCATAATTTCACCTCACGAAAATCGTCCGCAGCACCAGTCGTCTGGTGGGCCGGCCTCCACCGATAGGGGCGTGCCATCGCATCCGACCATTCGTGCCGAAGTTGATCTTCGATGCCGCGAAAGCCCGGCGAAGGGCAAGGTAATCCTGGTCGCCGACAAGCTGGTCTGACCTCCGGCCACGACAGGAGCATCCGCCGCATCAGCGCGGCAGGTGCCCCCTCGGTGTCCGGGGCGGCCGCGCTCAGACAGGGGCCGTCACCACCTGGCACGCGTCCTCGCACCGGTCAGATACTGAGGTCATGGATCTCTCGGAACTCGGTGCGTTTCTGAAGTCCCGGCGTGATCGGGTGCGGCCCTCCGAAGTCGGGCTCGCGACCGGACCGCGCCGACGAGTACCCGGTCTGCGCCGCGACGAAGTCGCCGGGCTCGCCGGAGCCTCCACCGATTACTACGTGGAATTGGAACAGGGACGCGGAGTCCAACCGTCCGAGCAGATGCTGGCGGTGCTGTCCCGGGCCCTGCGCCTGACCTCGGACGAGCGAAACCATCTGTATCACCTCGCCGGTCGCCCGTTGCCGCCGGTACACGGCGTCGCCGCGCATGTCCATCCGGGCATGCTCGATCTACTTGATCGACTTCCACACACCCCTGCACAGGTCATCACCGATCTCAGCGCAACACTGACTCAAAACCGGCTGGCGCGAGCACTGCTGGGACCTCCGGCAGCCGAAACGGGTCTCGAGGCGAGCTTCATCTACCAGTGGTTCACCGACCCGTCCGTCCGCGATCTCTACCACCCGGACGAGCACGACCACCAGTCGCAGGTTTTCGTCGCGGATATGCGGGCGATCGCGAGCCGGCGCGCGAAGGATCCCGAAATCATCGCACTCACCGAGAAACTGCTGCGGAAGAGCGCGGAATTCGCCGAACTGTGGGGCCGGCGTGAAGTCGCCGTGCGCCGCGCCGACCGCAAACGGCTGATCCATCCCCTGGTCGGCGAGATAGAGCTCACTTGCCTCAGCCTGCTCAGCGAGGACGGCACCCAACGGCTACTGTGGTTCACCCCCGCGCCCGGATCGCACGCTGTCGAACAGCTCGAACTGCTGTCCGTAGTGGGTGAGCAGGAGATCAAGGCGGCGGACTAGGATTCTGGTGACCACCCACAGTCACCAGAACCTATGGCCCCGTTATTGATTCGTACCGGCGCGCACTGGCAAGCGCATCACACCTGCGCCATGCCGCCGTCGACGAACAATTCTACACCGGTCACGAAGCTCGATGCGCCGCTGGAAAGGAACACCGCGGCCTTCCCGATTTCGCGCGGATCGGCGATGCGGCCTATGGGGTTTCCCTCCCCCATCTGCCGCACGGCCGCGTCGACCTCCTCCGGCGTTCGCACCATTCCCATTGCGCTGCGCAGGGATTCGGTGTCGACGGCGCCGGGGCTAAGGATGTTCATCCGGACTCCCGAGCCCTTCACATCCTGAATCCACGCCCGCACGAAGCACCTGATCGCCGCCTTGGCGCCGCCATACATGCTCATGCCCTGGGGCGGCTCGATAGTGGCGGTCGAAGCGATGATGACCACGGCGCCACTCCGCGGAAGCAGTCGCAGCGCGGGCTGAACCGTGAACAGCACACCCTTGGCATTCACATTGAATGTCCGGTCGAACTGTTCCTCGGTGATATGCCCCAGAGGCGCGTGCGCGCCGATACCCGCATTCGCCACGACGATATCGACTCGCCCATGCAGTGATTCGATCTCGCGGTACGCGGCCTCCATATCGGCCGACCGCGTGACGTCGGCGACGATGCCGGTGCAATTGCCGCCGATCTTCTTCACGGCGTCGTCGAGCGCGCGCTGCTGGAGGTCGGTGATGATCACCGTGGCGCCCTCGTCGATGAATTCCTGGGCAATGCCCAGGCCGACGCCGGAGGCACCTCCAGTGATGATGGCGACTTTCCCGTCAAGTGCAAGAGCCATGATGTCTCCTCAGGTATCAGTTTCGGCAGGTCCGCGCGGATTCACCCGTTACGGGCTGGAAAGCAATGGGATGGCGGTGCCGTACAGTGAAAGTGGAGGCGCCGCCAGTTATGAGAAAAACTGGAGACACCTCCACTTAGCAAGAGGCCGATCGAAGGAAGGCGACCATGACACGAGCCGAAGGGCGCCCGTTGCGAGCAGATGCCCAGCGCAACCGCGATAAAATCCTGTCCGCCGCCGTGCGAGTCTTCGCGGAGGACGGGCTCAGCGCCCATCTGGAGCGGATCGCGAAAGAGGCCGGAGTCGGCTCCGGGACGCTGTACCGCAATTTTCCGACGCGCGAGGTGCTGATCGAGGCCGCCTACCGGAACGAACTGGCCAAACTGTGCGACGCGGCACCGCAACTGCTCGAGTCGATGCCACCCAAGCAGGCACTGCGAGCCTGGATGGGCCACTTCATCGACTACGCGACCGCCAAACTCGGCATGGCCGAAGCGCTGCGCGCCCTCGTGGAGTCCGGCGTCGACCCCTACGTCCGCAGTAAGGAGATGATGCTCGACGCCCTGGCCTCACTGCTCGAGGCCGGTGCACAGGCGGGCACCATTCGCGCTGACATCTCCGCGACCGATATGTTCGCGGCACTCACAGGCATCGCACTCGCGTCCGGAAAGCCCGAGCAGCGCGAACAGGCCGAACGGCTACTCGATCTGACCCTGGACGGACTGCGCACATCGCCTCGCTGACCGGCAACGTCGCCGCTCACCGCGAACCCGTTGCGCGACTAGCTAACCCAAACAAGGCTGAAGTCGCCAAAGGCACTGCGGACTGCCCCCGCACAGCACCGATTCTTCGCAAGGGAATCGGTCGAGCGGGGCCTTTTCGACGGCCTATCCGGCGCAACGGGGGGCACCTGACCGCTCCTCGCCACTCGCTACGAAGCCGTGGAACCGACAAGTCCGTTGCCTCGTCTGTCACAACTGAGCTGGGCGCCAGCATCCGCAGGGCTTCGCGGACATGTCTTAAGGGGCGTCAGACCGAGGTCGAGGACAAGGGCGGCACGGACTGGTTTCGAGCGGTAGTGGCTTTCGGATAGTGCGGACGAAGCGCGGCCGCGCTGACGCGGTCGAGCATGCTGTCCGGTAGAACCCGCGACAGGCGGGTCAGCAGGGCAGCGTCTCGTCCAACGGTGTAGCGCGTTCGAGGTTTCCGCGCGGTCACGGCCTTGGCAATCACTCGGGCGACATCGTCGGCGGACTTCCCCCTTCCAGTGCCGGCAGCGGTCAGCGCGTTGACCGCCTGGACCAGCGATCCATAGCGATCCTGATGTTCTGGCGACATGGCGGCCGCCAGCCGGCTCGTGGCAGCGATGCCCCGGTCGCCCATCTCGGTGCGCACTCCACCAGGCTCGACAACCACCACCCGCACGCCGAGTGGCGCCAGCTCGCGGCGCAGCGCATCGCTGACCGCCTCGAGAGCGAACTTCGTACCCCCATAGGGACCGAAGGTAGCCATAGCGACCCTTCCACCGACCGAGCTGATATTGATCACACGGCCGGAGCTGCGCAAGAGGGCGGGCAGCAGGGCCTGGGTGACGGCGATGTGACCGAAGAGGTTGACCTCGAAAAGGCGGCGCCATTCATCAAGCGGCAGGGCCTCGACGGGGGCGTTGATGGAAATAGCGGCATTGTTCACCAACGCGCGCAACGCCATCGGCTCCGAGCGGACGCGGGCGGCGAGGTCGGCGACGTGATCGGGCTGGGTGATGTCCAGGATGACCGGTTCGATGCGCAACGCGCGGAGCGCGTCCGCATCCTGCTCACGGCGGACGCCGGCGAGGACTTGGAATCCCTGTCGGGCCAATTCACGCGCAGACGCCGCACCGATTCCGGTCGAGGCTCCAGTTACGACCACGCAGCCACAGGTTTCAACAGAAGGTTCAGATGACGTTGTCATCCGAATGACGGTAGACATCTCAGGTGACACTGTCAACTGTATTGTGATCGACATGGTCAGCCGTACTGAATCCGCCGCCGCGACGCGACGCGCCTTGTTGGACGCTGCCGCCGCTCTGCTGGACGGCGGAGGACCCGATGCGGTGACATTGCGCGAGGTGGGGGCGCGTGCAGGAGTTACTCGCGGCGCGCCGTACCGGCATTTCCCCGACAAGGACAGCCTGCTGACAGCCATCGCGGCCGAGGCTTTGGACCGGCTTGCCGATGAGGTACGGGCTGTACGCACCGATCCGCAAATGACCCCGGCCCAAACGTTGCACCGTGGCCTGGCCGCGCTAATGGCGATCGGCCGCCGTCAGCCACACCTTTACCGGCTGATGTTCACTTCCCCGGCCGGCGATCCGGCTGTGATATTCGCTGCGAATCAGGCAGCCGACCACGCCATGAACGAATTCCTCGCCATCGTCGGCGATCTCGTCGGCGCACAGCACGCCCGCCAATTCGCGCCGCTGCTCTTGACGAGCGCGCACGGAATCACGGATATGGAGGTCAATGGGCACTTGTCGCCGGACAAGTGGCAAATCACGGCCGAGGAACTCATCTCGACCCTGGTGTCCATGATCGAACAGCAGACCGGCGGCGAGTAGCCGGTGCCGACCTCGGCCGCCACGGTAGTGCCGGGGTCGTCAATCCCGCATTGATCAGCGCGGTTCCACCGATCATTGTGCAATCCCCGATGCCAATCCCGAAGGCACGCCGAAATCGGCGTTCGACGATTTGCGTGCAGCGTTGAATGCCGACCAGTCACAGTTCTGCTGGGATCTGAGCCAGCCCCATGCAGGCCGGCATTCGCGGGGCCTACCGCACCACGCTGGAAACCGATCTGCTCGCCTTCCTCAACAGCTGACCACCCCCGCCGTGGTGGGGCGATGTTTCACAATCGCGAGATCAGTTCTCCGAATGGGTGACCGGTCGCGGCGGCCAGTACCTCGTCGGCGCGATCTCCGCCTATCCGGACCGCAAAGGCTCCCGCCGTCCGGGTGAGGTAGGCGTTTTGCGCTCGCGGCCGATCCGATCACGGCAACACGTCGCCCCGTCAGGTCGAGGTCGTACTGCCACTGCGCGGAGTGGAACGGTCCGTGGGCGCGGGTCGCAGCCCAATGCGCGACCGAGGTGTCTTGCCGATCTCCCCAGGCCGTCGCACTTGCATCCCAGCCGCGCCGGCTCCCGGTGGCATGCGACTCAGCAGATCCGCTATCTGTTGCGTGCTCGGCGAGGTAGGTCAGCACAGTATGGGCATGGGCTCCGAACGCGAGGACGGCCGCCACCCCGGTATGACCAGCGAACTCTACAACGATGCGGCGGGCCGCGCGTTCCACGGAACGCCGATTTCACCGCGGCACGCACGACAGTGTGCCGTGCCGAGGCGGTGCGATTACGGCGGCGGCGGGTAGTCCGACCGAACCGATCGACACCGCGCACCGTCACCACCTGCCGGTCATCGCTCACACCCACGGCTGCGCGGGTCTGTCGTTTCGGGCGATAGCCGAGCAACTGAGGCGCTCGCCCTCGACAGTGAGCCGAGAGGTCGCACGCAATGGCGGTCGCGATGCTTATCGGGCCGTGAACGCGCAGACACGCGCTGTCGAGCAGCGATGCAGGCCGAAACAGCTTCTGTTGGAACGTAATTCGCGATTGCGGCAGCGTGTTGTCGAGCTGCTGGAGCAGCAGTGGTCACCCGAACAGATCGCCGGGCGGTTGCGGTTGGACCATCCCGACGACCCCGGGATGCGCATCAGCCACGAGACGATCTACCGCTGCGTCTACACGATCCACGCACGGTAACGAGGTCGGCGCCGTTGCCGGGTTCATCGGCTGGGCACGCGCCCGCAAGTTGTGCGGACGCCGCTCATGCCGCCGTCGCGCTCCGCCGACCCCGACGCGTCAGCGGCGACGAACGTGTAGGGACCTTGGTCGAGTGGGCGGGTTCGGAACGCCTCGACCTGGGCGTCGAGCTCGCGGGCCATGATCGAGACCTGGGACTTGGAAAGTGTTGTGATGCCTAAGGATTCGACCAATTTCTCCATCCGGCGGGTCGAGACACCGAGCAGATAACAGGTCGCCACCACGCTGGTGACCTGGACACCGCGCGCGGGTCTGGTAACCGCGGTCGATGAGAGCGACGACGCACCCCGACCCGGAACATGGGGCAGCCTGTTGCTGGGCCTGTACGCCGACGCCAGCCTCGAAGGTGCCTTCAACCGAAAGGACGACGCGGACGACGCCGTCTACCGGGCCATGCTCGAAAGCCACGCCCACGGCGTGAGCCGCAACAAAATCGCTCGCGCCGCAGAACGATTCTGGTCCCGGCCGGTCACTCTCGAGCTCATCACCGCCGCCGAGAACCGCGCCCACCTCGAAGCGCGCATGACCGCGATCGGGCTGCGCGTCCACATTGCCGGCCGCTCCATCGTCGACGGGCTGCCACCCGAGGTCAGCCATGGCGACATCGAGTTCCAGATCCGCCGCAAAGACCGAGCTCTGACCTGTCATGTGCGGTGGGCAGACACCGAGAGCACACGCCGCCGCACCGCCGAGCAGGCAGTGTCGCCGCTCTACGACCTCGGAGCAGTTTCAGCGACGACGCGACCGACTGATCGCCTACAACCAGTCCGACGTCACGATCCTCGCCGGCGTCCACGCGCACCTCAAAGCCATTCACACCCGAACCACTCCCCCAGTGCTTGGGCCGCCGCAGTTTTCACACGACGAGTTCATCTCCCGCGAGACACCCCCACAACCGCCCCAGGAAGCCGGCCATCAGGACGGTTCCCGGCGCCGCACGCTCTGGGAGCGACTGCGAAACCGGATCGGCCGCGGGGCAGCCCCAGCTTCACCGTGAGCTTCGCGGGCGCGTCGGCGACACTGCAACGGCCTGCCGTTTCCACACGCACCGCAATCCGGGGCCACGTGGCCGCTGTCCGCCGACGCCTCGCTGCGGCCTCATATCGGGGTGACCGGGCCGTGGCCGCGAAACATCGTCTGGTGCTGGAAGCGGGGCCGGGTGTCGAGCACGCACCCGAAACTCACGCAGCCGAAATCAGATTCGGCCCCTCCTTCCTGCGAGTTCACTCGCATCGTGCGACCTCATGTCGCAACGGCAGTTCAGTACGTTCAGTCGGTATCGGATCGCCAGGGCCACTTGATCTTTGCCTGCCCCGCGCGTGTCGGTCCGTCAGCGCGGGAAGCCGACCCCGAGTCAGTCACAGCGATCGCCGCTACGGCATCGGCCGGTCGGTACGGATCGGGCCAGTTCGGCTCCTCGATCCGCTGATTGGAACGGACGGCTCGTGGTCGGCTGTGGTCGAGTGCGGCGAGGACCAGCACGGCGATGCTCGCGACCAGATAGACCAGCACCGACCATCCGGCAATAGATTCGAAAACGGTTGCCGCGCCAGCAGACACGTTTCCGTCTCCGGTCGCCAGCGCAGCCAGAGGCACCAGGTGGTCATCGTACTGATCCGTGAAATCCGGCAGAGCCAGCGTGAACACCAGCAGCGCGAGATCCGCGACAGCCAGCGCAGCGAGGGTGCGCAGGCGCAGCGACGGCGCGAACGAGATAGCGATAGTTCCCGCGACCAGCATCGGTGCCAGCACGACAGCCGCCACGATACCGAAGCTCATGACGACGATGGCGAGCCACCATCCAGGGGCGGCAAACCGTACCCCCAACGCGACGAGCACGACCGCCACCTGACTGATGACCAGCACCAACCGCTTCATGACCGGGACCTCCCATTGCCCACAACAACTGACCTGTTCGATCCTGCCGCGGGCCTGATCGTGCGCGGAGGAGCCCGTCTACTCGCCGGACCGAGTAGATCTGCCTACGCAGCTGACGCCCGCCCCGAACCGCTTGACGCAAAACGCCTTACGCTGATTACAGCTCACTTGACTTGCGGTGAGGTCCTCGCGCGGTACAGGTTCTGAAGTCCTACCCTCGACGGGGTCGTGCCCGAACAGGGAGGGATACGCGAAATGCGAAGCCTGGAAGAAGAATTCGCAGCTCTCACCGACAGGGTGAAACACCTCGACCACGAGACGTTGGCCGTGCAGCGCGACGAGCTGCGCAAGGAACGTGCCCTGCTCGACCAGGCGCGGCTCGCCGTTCCCACTGGTGGCCGCCGCGAGGCGCTGGACAGGCTCGCCAGGAGGCCTTCGCGGTGCTGGAACGCCGCATCTACGCCTTGGAAAACCCCACCGTGATCGGGCCCGACCACCTCAGGGAACTTCCCGACCGCCGCAGGGAACGCTGAAGCCCGCACAACACCAGCCGTCAGACGCCGTAGCGAGCAGCGATGGCGTCGACGCGGTCGAGCAGGTCATCGAGCTCGTCGCTGACAGCTTTCATCCGCCAACGGGCTGCGATCCCACGCTCGTGCCAGCCGGTGTCGAGATCGGGGCCCCCGCCCGGTACGGGCGGGGCCAGCAGGTGGGCGGTGGCAATATCGGCGACAGTGTCGGGACGTAGCGGCTCGAGCTCATCGATGTAGCCGTGCGCCAAGCCGCGCTCATCGAACTGGGCGACCCCGGCCCTGGTCGGCTCCGTCGGATATCGCGAGTTCCACGGCTCGCTGCGACATCCCAGTTGGCGCGGATTGCGCACGGACGTCGACGTGCGCGAGGTCCGGATGCCGTCCTGACCAGGCTGTCTGTCCGCACCGGGCGGGGCTTACCGAACACGATCCCAGGCGTAGCGGTCAGGATGCCTTGCGGTGCTCGTCGTGTTCGTGGTGGGCGATGACGGCGAGGATCTCCTGCACCCAGGCGGGTCGCTCCCCCCCGGTTCCCGCGGCCGCGATATCGCGCTCGATCAGTGACCGAATGTAGCTCGACTGCTCCAGGCCGAGTTGCTTGGCGCGCGCCTTGCACGCCACGTCGAGGTCGTAGGGCATCTTGACCGATCGCGGCACCCAGACGGGTTTCGCTGTGGCGCCGACGTCGATGCCGAGATCAGCTTCGGTGACCGGGGCATCGGTGAATTCGAGGCGGTCGATCATGGCCGCCACGTCGGCGGGGGTCATGTTGTCCATGGGGTCAGTCATTGCGGGTCGCCTCCCATTTCTCGAACTCGGCGATCTGGTCTGCGTCAAGGTAGCGGGCCGCGTATACCTCGGTGTCGCGGCCCTTGCGGCGGGCGTAGACCGCGATCGGTTTGTTGGTGTTGTCGGGATGGCCCCATAGCACAAACGTTGTCAGCCCGGTGGCAGGGTCAGTAGCGGTCCGAAACCATACGGGTCGTGTCGCGGTCACCCAGGCATTGACAAGGTCGAACACGTCGTCCGGGTTGACGTCGTACCGTTCCATCATCGCCGCAAGAGCCCAGAACCACACAATCGCCACCCTGCGAGACTACCCCATGGACTACCCGGGAGCCGCCAGAATCAGCGCGAGGACCGGCATTACGTCATTCGATGCCGAATGAGCCGAACCAAGTTCGTCGAGATCGACGGCCGGGGATTCTGGGCGGTCGACGATGCCCTCGATGTGTGGGTGGCGTATCTGGTCGAAGAAGTCGGCCTCGTCGGTCAAGTGGAAGCCTGGCTCGACGACCTCGCCGAGCAGTGGCGACATGGCTCAGCGCTCGCCGACATCGGAGTGACGATGCGGTTCGAAAGCGCGGCGCATCGGGAGCGGGTACACGAAATCGCTGGGAATGCTCGCCAGCGCGCTGTCGCGGAGGGCGATGTGCCCGTGGAGCGGTTGCGGCAATGGGTGATTCTCGCCGACCTCACGGTTTCTGATGGCTTCTCTCGCACACCTGACGGCATAGGCGTGGATCGGATCCTCGAAGTAGCCGACGGGTTCATCGGATTGGGTCGACGAAACGCTGCTCCCCGATCCTCGCCCCAGCCGCATAGACGAACAGCGGCAGTACGAGCGGGGCAGCATGTGGCCGCGGTGACGAACGGCCCGGCCCAGGGCAGATCGGGTTCGGCGGCGCGCGACTGCATGGGCGTGCCGGTGAACAGGTGGACCGTCTTGTCGGCGCGCATCTTGAACAGCCTCTGGCTGGTTTCGTTGGTCTCGATGACGTGGTGCCGGGGTCGTCGTCGATAACTTCCCACCCCGTGATGGGGACATCGCTGATGATGGGGCCGCCGGTGGCGCGCAGGATGGTACCGCCCGACCGCATTTGGTACAGGGACGTGAAGCTGGCGGCGATATCGATGGTGGCGGGGTTCGCGTCGATGACCACCCACCCGTCGAGGAGGTCATGGTGGCGGAGAATCGTTCCGTCGCGGCGTAATTGGATCACTCCCAGGTCATCCTGGACGATCTTGACGGTGGTCGGATTCTGGTCGAGGACCCCCCAGTTCGCTCCGTCGTAGCTGTAGACGCTGCCATCGGCGTGGCGCTGGAACAGCACCGGTGCGGTATCGCCTTCTCCGTTCCCGCCGATGCCGGTGAGGTCGACGGTCGCCGGATTCTCGTCGATCTGCTCCCAAAAACCACCCCCGTCGGATCCACTGAACAGAAAGGGCTTGCGCAGTAGAGTGCCGTCATCGTCGAGCCGACACAGGTCGTTAGGCATCCCGAAGATCCGGACCGGGTGCTCGAGGACGATCACATTGATCCAGTCGAAGGGTGGGCCGCCCTCAAGAAACCAAATCGACCCGTCATCGCGCAACTGAAAGCATGTCAGATGCGCACTGGCCAGCTGAATGGTGCGCGGATCATTCCCGATCAACGTCCAGTCGGTCAGCATTCTCCCAGCTTATTCCCCCGCTATCGGCCACCGTTGTGAATTGTCCGGGTCCCGACGAACCACGGGGCCATCGCACAGTTCCCCGAACACGCAGGTGGCCGATACGAAGGGGCATCCGGGTCGCACTCTGCGCTTCCGCAGATAGCGAGCCACTTATCTGCGGTGGCGGCATTGGCGCTGGATTTCGGGTGGATGTATCACTGAGCCATTTTCATCCCTGGTGGATGGCGTTGTGGCAGTTGCTGTTTGGTGCGGCGTGTCGGGTGATCGATAGGTGAAGCCCCTGGTAGATCGGGATTGCTGAGATCACCGTCCGACCAGGGGCTTCTGTGTTGTTCTACCGTTCCGCGCTGTCGTTGTCACGCCGGACCCTCCACTTCGTCGCGCGGCTGATCCGCCGGCACCGCCGCTCGATCGGTTCGGCCTGGCGCAAGCTCGACCCGTCCCGCCAGGCCCTGCTCGTGCTGGCTCACCTGCGTAAAGGTGAGACTTTCGGCGACCTCGGGGCAGGATTCGAGGTGTCGACGACCACCGCGTGGCGCTATGTCGCCGAGACCGTGGAGTTGCTCGCGGCAGAAGCGCCGACGCTGCGAGCAGCCTTGCGGCAGGCCAGGATCGACGGACACGCCTACCTGATTCTCGACAGCACGCTGATCCCGATCGACCGGGTGGCCGCGGACCGGCCCTACTACTCGGGCAAGCACCGCAGGCACGGGATGAACATCCAGGTCATCGCCACACCCGACGGAGATATCGTGTGGGTGTCGGGCGCGTTGCCTGGCAGCGTGCACGACAGCAAGGCCGCGTGGATCTGGCAGATCCTGCGCGAACTCGAGCGCTGTGGGCTGATCGTGTTGGCGGACAAGGGATATCACGGCGTCGGTGGGTTGCTCACGCCGTACAAGGGGCGCGGCAAACCGGCATCGCAGAAGAACGCCAACCGTGCGCACGCGCGGCTGCGAGGCCGCGGCGAACGCGCCAACGCGCAGCTGAAGACCTGGAAGGTACTGCACAAACTACGCTGCTGCCCGCACAAGGCCGGTCCCCTGGCCAAGGCCATCCACGTCCTGCAGGACCTCGAGATTCAGTCCGCACAAGGATGAAAGAGGCTCACTACACCCGGCTCGAATTAGCGGCAGCACAAGCGCTTTCCACTGCCGCTAACCTGTGCGAAAGGTCTACAGGTCGACGTACTCGCGCGAGGAACCCACCACCGCCGGGCGTTGGTCGCCCGGGTACAGCTTCAGCGACGGGAACCGCGCGTCGATCTCGCTGCGCGACAACGGATCCGACACCGGCGCCAGACTGAACACGCCCGGCAAATCCTCCCACGCGGCCGCCGGATCCAGCGCCCGCACCCGCGCGACCTGGCCATCGACCACGTACACCACCGCCCGCAGACCGGCACGCCGCCACGACGGCACCGGGCCACGCAGAGACGACAGCCGCCGGTCAGCCTCCCACAATGGATCCGCCGACCCGGCGAATCCCTCGAGCAGCGCGCGCTGTGTCCGGGTTTTCCGGTACACCACCATCACATGCGGGCCCACGTTGTGCGCCGCGGCCGCCAGGTCCGCGACGAGATCTTCCAGGGGTGTCAGACCCAGCTCAGGGAACGCGATCCGCACCCATTCGTACGGCGCGAACACCGCCCGCTGCGCGCCGCGGAACATCACCACCGTGTGAATCCCGGCCTCGAGATCGTCGATGTCCTCGGCGACGTTCACCCCGCGCATCCGTCGAAGCCCGCTCGCGCACACTCGAATCCGCCACCGCGAGACGCGGATTCACCGCTTGGGCCTCGCGCCACCTCCCCGGCGACAACATCATCGCCGTCGGCACCGTGCCGAACCGATTCACCTGCACGAACTTGTCGTCAGCCGCATGTTTCCAGGTCGCGGACCAGTCATCACGCAACGTCTCGGTCTCCACGACCAACAAATCCGAATCCACACTCGAAACTCTACAATTCCTACATTTCGAGGGCCGGAATGCCGGACACCCCCCGACAACGGGGCGGGCCCGGCACAGATCCCGCACGCCACGATGAACAACCAGGACACCCATGCAGAGCCGTCTGCTGATCGGATAACTCGACAAAAAGTCACCGATTTCTCGGAATTAGCTGCGTGATCGAGATCGTCGTGCAGTCTGCCGGCGGGAACCGGCCCGGCCGGTCGGTGAACCGTAATGGGGTGACATGACCGATCCGAAGGGATCGACCGCGCATGAGCTGCTCGCGCAGGTCCTCGCGCGCTACGGCAGCATTGACGTCTTCATCGCCCGCCTGCGCGTTCTGCCGGCTACGCCCACAGCCGCTAACCGTGACTCTTCTCGTCACTGGCCCTCATGGGCCGAGGGTGAGCGGTGCCGCGGTGGCGGTGCCGGTGGCGAGGGTGGCGGTGGCCAGGGTGGTGGCCAGGATTGTCGAGACTCGATGTGTCAGGGTGGATTTCATCGGCCGGGCTCCTTGACGGTTCTACGTTGGCAAATTCTAAAAGGCACGTGTTCAGAACTGTGCCGTGAATTCTGGGGCATGGGCCGGGTGAAAGGTGTGGAAACGACTGCGCCGCTGACCTGTTCGGGGGCGGCGGTACAGGCGACCGGTGAGTAGGCCCGTGGGGTCCATCTGCGCGAAATCTGGCGGTAGCCAACGGGATAGCGCTCTGACCCGGTATGTTTCTAGCGGCCGACCAAATCTGCGAAATCTGGCGTTAGCGCGCTATCGCGTGTAGCCGCACACTAGGTGCGGTAACTCGGATGCCGACCTGGGTGGATGCTTCGCCTGGGTGGAACCCTCTCGGGAAACTATCTGCGGTAGCTACCTAACGCCGGATCTCGGGCCTGTGGACCTCACGGGCCATCCAGATAGCGGCGGGCAGCGGCAAGGCGCGGTGGCCGGGCGATGTCGCTGCCCGGGGTGGTTCATGATTGCGGCTGGTCGGCGCTGGCGCTTACGGCTTTGCGCATCTGCGCGTCGGCGAGGTCTGCGGTGGTGGCGGGGTTGATCACCAGCAATCGAAGGTGCCGATCGTGTGGGCCGAAGACATCCATCACCTGGGGTGGCTGGTCCGGAAGCGGTCCGGTGACCTCGATCCCGTCGGGAGCGTCGATGCGGCGTTGGGACAGGCTCAGCGCATTCCAGTCGAAGCTGATCCGGGCGGTCGGGCCCAGTCTCGGGGTGAGGGCGGTGACCAGGTCATGCAGTTCGCTGGTGAGGTTGTCGGTTCTGGGCCACCAGGCGCCGTCTACGCCGCCGGATTCCTCGTCACGCTCGCGCAGCAGCAGCCGCGGTGTGCGGGTCGGCGTGTCGAATGGTTGCCCACCGTCTGCGCCGGCCTGGAATCGGCCCAGGCCGCGGTCGGCGGCGGCACCCCTTCTGTCCTGCGGTGGGTTGTGTGTCAAATCAGGCCTCCGGTAAGGGCCGGGGATCCGGCGGCCGATGCGCGTCGGTTTGCCAGGTCCATCGGCGCGGGGTGACCGCCTTCGTCGTCCCAGCGGCGCAACGCGGCCTCGTTCTGGGTGTGATCGAGGCTGCTCCTGGTGTGGGCGGGCCATGAGTTCGTCGTCGGTGAGTTCATTGCCCGGTAGGGATGGAGTGTGTGGGCGGGCAGATGCCGGTATCCATCCAGGCGAACCGAACGCCCGCCGATCATCCCCCGCCTCCGGGCCGACTGCTAGGCGTCGATGTTGTACATGATTCGGTCGATGCTGCCTGCCCGCCGACCCAGCAGCGCCTCCAGGCCGGACAGTTCGGCGACCAAGTCGCTCGTGCAGGGCCACCAGGCCCCATCCACCGCCCCCGGGCGGGGTGCTCGCGGTGTCGGTAACCGCCGTGACGACGGCGGCGCGGGCCGCTGCGGAGGGCAAAGCGAGAAGAGCGGTCCAGCAGGATCGGCTCGTGTTGTCGCGTCATCACGACGCTCCTGACCGGGGCCGCGTGGCGGCTCCTGTTCATTCGCCAGGCGACGCACGGGTGGTCTCGTACGAAAAGCCCCCGGCATCCTCATCCTACCCACCGGGTACATACCGACCCGATGTGCACGCATGCACAGTGACCTGCGCTCTTACCCAGTCGTCATGGTCGGTGTCGGCGGTGTTGTGGTCGCCGGTGCTGCCGTTCATGGTAGATGGGGAGGACACTCGAGAGATGGAAGGCGACAATCGTCGGTGCCCGCGCCTGTTCGGTGACCTCGCCGAACCGACCGCCCCCGGCGCACAGCCGGATGCCACCACGATCTGCTGCCGGTGTTCGGCAGGGGCCGGTGCTGGTCAGTGACCCTGACCGCCCGCGCGTGGGATCTCGGGTACGTGGCCGGCTGGCGGCTGGTGCGGGCCCTGCCGCAGCGGTGGGCGATGCGATCGTTCGAGGTCGCGGCCGACCGCGCGGCCCGGGGAGGTGGACCGGTTCAGCTTCGCCGAAATCTGGCCCGGGTGCTGTCCACCGCCCCGGCGCAGGTGCCCGACGAAATTGTGCGCGCGAGCCTGCGCTCCTACGCCCGCTACTGGTGCGAAGCGTTCCGGCTGCCGTCGATGGATCCGGTGTGGCTGGCCGCGATCGTCGAAACCGCGGCCACCGGGCTCGAACACGTCCACGAGGCGGTCGAGCGCGGGCGCGGGGCAGTGCTGGCGCTGCCGCACAGCGGCAATTGGGATCTGGCGGGAGTGTGGCTGGTACAGCGGGTCGGCATACCGACCGTCGTCGCCGAGCGGCTGCAACCGGAATCGTTGTTCCGGCGCTTCGTCCGGTTCCGTGAGCGCCTGGGATTCGAGATCGTCCCGCTCACCGGCGGCGCCGCACCGCCGTTCGCGCAGCTGACCGCGCGGCTGCGGCAGGGACGGATCGTCGGGCTGCTCGCTGACCGCGACCTGACCGGCGCGGGTGTGCCGGTCACTTTTTTCGGCGAACCGGCCCGCATGCCGGCCGGTCCGGCCCGCCTGGCGATCGACACCGGTGCGCCGCTGCTGCCGGTGCACTGCTGGTTCACCCCCGACGGCTGGGGATTCCACGTGGGCGCTGCGATCGACACTGCCGGCGGCGTGCAGCCCACGACTCAGACCCTGGCCGACCGGTTCGCCGCCGCAATCGCCGCGCACCCCGCCGACTGGCACATGCTGCAACCGCTGTGGACCGCCGACCAGCTCATCCGCGAGCAGGCGCGTAGTAATCAGCACCACTGATCCGGCCCAACCGTCCATCAGCGCGCAGACCTGTCCCCGATCCCGCGGACGCTGCCTGCACCGGATCCTCAAGCGGGCTTATCAGGCCGAGCAAGCCGCACGCTGTGTGGAACGGGCCCGCCGCTTCCACCGCGACAGACCGGTGGTGAGCGCGTACTTTCCCGAGCTGCCCGACGACGAGGACTTCCACGCCGCCTGCGATGCGGGGCGCGAATGGGACGGGCACTGGTTCTCCCGCCGCGACCCGGTCGAAGCCTGGCCCGACGTCCACGGCCTCCGATAGCCGCCAGGACTCGTGCCGCGAAGCGAACTCCGCCAGCACGCACTGGACGGGGAACCGCCCCTGCCGCCGACTCCCCGTCGCCCGTGGGCATTGAAGGTCAACGCCAGGCCACGTCCGAGCCAATTCCCCGGACCTACACCCCAAGATCGAATCCGGCCGGCGCGTTCATCAACTAGTTCGTGCCGTGGGTGCTCGGGGCGGGCGCGCGGAGCTGCTCGGTGTGGGCGGCGAGCAGGACGCGGTCGTCGACGCCGAATTTGCGCATCAACCGCGTGAGGTAGCCGTGGACGGTGGCCCCGGTCAACAACAGCCGCTCGGCGATCTGCTGGTCGATCAGGGCATTCCGTCGCAGTGGCAGCTTTCTCGTCGTCGAGGGCTTCGGTGTAGGCCAGACGTGAATGGTCGTCGAGGGCGGTGTGCAGGTAGGTGTAGCCGACCCGGCCTGTCCCGGTCCCAGATCGCGACGGCCTTCCCGGTGAGTTCCGCACGGTTCCAGTGTCTCCGGGTGCGGGTGCGGTTGCATCGTCGGCGCACACAAATTCTCGGCCTGGCCGAATGAACCGTTCGTGGCGCCGGTTCGATATGCTCACCGCGTTATGCGGCACCCCTGGAAACGACTTGCCGCCTGGTTCATCGACTGCTTGCTCATCTTGCTCTTCGCCGGGCTGATCGCCGCGGTCTGCGTCCCGCTCTATCTCGCCGGAGTCACCGGTGCCATGCCCCAGCCGGTGGGTAATGCCGTCTCCGCGCTGGTGCTCGTCGTCCCCGCCGTCCTCGTGCTCGCCGCTCTCGAAGCCGGCCACAAGGCCGCAACGATCGGCAAGCTGGCCATGAAGCTCCACCTGACCGACTCGGACGGGACCCAGGTCACCTATCCTCGCGCGCTCGCACGGAACACGATGAAGTTCGGGGCACCCTGGCTGATCGCACATGCCGCGGTCTACGCCCTCGCGAGTTCCTCTGCCCAGGGCGTGATTCCGGGATGGATATGGCCCCTGCTCGCGCTCGCCTATGCGATCCCGATCGTCTGGATCCTGTCGCTGTTCGTCGGCACCGGCCGCACCCCCTACGACCGCCTGACGCACACGACAGTCAGCGCCACGCCGGACATATAACCGAGCGGTGACGTCCCTGACACACCTCGGCGAGTCCGGCGCGAGCCTGCTCGAACTGATGGCCAAGTCGCGGCACCGCAAGGCCGAGAACCTACGCCGCTACTTCAAACCTTCTCCCCAAGCGATGCGCGAACTGACCAGCCTCATCGGGCCCGGCGCTTCCTGCACCCACTGACCAGCGGCTACCCCATATCCGCCCGAAATTCGGCCGATACTACGGCGACCCCTTCTTCGAGGAGGCCGAAACCTCGCCCGCGCGGAACAGCTCTAGAGGCCCTCGCGCTGGCCAAGGACCGCCGTCGCGACATCTTGGTACACCCGCCCGTAGCCGATGAGCACTCTTCCGCCCACGACGTCGCGCACGTCACCGTCGAGGGTGAGAGGACTGGGCGTGTCGAGGTCGCGAGACGGTGCCGGCCTGCGGCCGAATGCATGAGAAAAGTCCGACGAGGATTGTTGGATAGCCCGACTTCTCAACACGTTTTCCGGACGCGCCGAAGCTGTTGCTGTGCTGCAGATTTGTCGATTTTCGAAGCCGCGTTCAGTAAATGTGCGGAGTGCTCTTCAGCAGGGCCAACGCCTTGCTTCTGGCACTAGCTGCTCGGTAGGAGGTAGGCAAACGCACTGAAATGCCGAATGCCGCGCAACGGAGCAGGTCAAGTACTGGCCCACCAGCCGATAGGTTTGTCGTCTTCGTCGTAGACGTTGCCGTACCCCCATGCGCAGTCGTGCTCGGTCGCCCACCCGTCGATCACATCTTCGATCGCAGCGAAACCGGCCGTGACGGGGACCGTGATCACGATGAATCGGCGGTCGGGCGGCATCTCGACGACTCCGCCGAGCCGATCGAATCCCGCAGTGAGCGTGCTGATCTCGGAATCGGAGGGCGGGCCACCCCTCGGGTAGGCCCTCACGCAAAGATTCCCCCCACGCCGCAGTACCTCGAAACCGCCGTCGTCGAACACCCGAAGGTGGTCTCCGGCGGCAAAATCGTAGGTCAGACCGGGGCTGCCGAGAATCTCGTAGTCATTGTGCTCCAGGAGCTTTGCGGGCAGTACCTCGTATACAGGTTCGTCGGCAGCGCCGATCCCGGCAATCACCCGGACGTGGGTATGGCCGCGGGAACTCCGGTCGTCCGACACATAGGGATTGTGTCATCACACTCCCGCCGCACCCAGACCACCCCCGAGCCGCCCCGGGCGTCCGCTACTGCCGAGCCCCGGATGCTCGACGAGCATGCATCCAGGAACGCAAATGCCCGAAATGCCGTGCCTCATTGCATTCTGGTGAAGCTCGAGGAGGCGGCGTCGAGCGCGAGTATCCGGAAATGCCGCTGATCGCTCGCCCCGCAGTCGCCGACCAGTGTCGGGAAACGATGGTGGGTTCAAGGGATCGCTGCATCACCACGTGGATGATCATGTCAGCGTGGAGGTGTGGGTGCGGGACTACGGAATGTCGGCTGCTCGCCAGGACGAGTTGTGGCGCCGGTGGCGGGCTGGCGAATCGTTCAGTGCGATAGCTCGATCCCTCGAGATGCCGCTGCAACACGTCCGGCGGTTCCTCTTGCAGACCGGAGGAGTCCGCAGGCCACCCTCACGGCGACGCATCCAATACTTGACGATGGCCGAGCGAGAAGAGATATCTCGCGGCCTGGCACGGGGTCGGTCTGCCCGGGAGATCGCCGCATCTCTGGGCCGTTCGCCCTCGACTATCGCATGAGAGATAGCGCGCAACGGCGGACGAACTGCCTATCGGGCGGCCATGGCTGATCATCAGGCCTATCAGCGCGCGCGACGTCCGAAACCTGCCAAGCTGGCCCGCAATCCGCTGCTGAGAGTCCTTGTCGAGGACAAGCTTGCGGTCTGCTGGTCGCCCGAGCAGATCGCTGGTTGGCTGCGCCGCCAGTTCCCTGACGACGAATCGGTACAGGTCTCGCATGAGGCGATCTATCTGACCTTGTTCGATCCTCGGCGAAAGGCGATCGAGCGAACCCTGTCACGCAAACTCCGTACCGGCCGGCTGATGAGACATCCGAAACGAGCGCGCCGTCCCGACGCGGGCGCGGAGTCATCAGCGACCTGGTGCCGATCAGCGAACGCCCGATCGAAGTCGAGGACCGACAGATCGCCGGCCACTGGGAGGGTGACCTGGTGATGGGTTCCCGACCGTCCGCCATCGCCACCCTCGTGGAACGAACCAGCCGATTCACCGCGCTGGTAGCGCTTCCTGAGGGCATCGAAGCCCACCAGGTCACCCCGCACCTGACGAAATATCTGCTCAGCCTGCCCGCGCTAATGCGCCGAACCCTGACCTGGGACCGCGGCCGGGAAATCGCCGGCCACAAGGCCATCACCGCGGCGACAGGCACACCGATCTACCTGTGCAAACCTCGAAGCCCGTGGCAACGCGGCACCAACGAGAACACCAATCGCCTACTGCGCCAATACCTGCCGAAGAATGCCGACCTGCGCCGCTGGAGCCAAAGCGACCTCGACACCATCGCCCACGAACTCAACCACCGCCCCCGCAAGATCCACGGCTACCGCAGTCCCGCCGAGGTCTACGCTGACCACCTGAACAGCAGTGACGCACTGACCGTTTGAGCCCGCCATCGTCTGCCGACAAACCCGACACTCTCACCGAAACCCGCCCGAATCGCGTCGGACTGCCGTGTCGGAAATCAACGCCGGAAAACCCTGCCGTCGAGTAATTTTCGACATATGTTGATCGGCTACGCCCGGGTCTCCACCCCCGACCAGAA
>NZ_JBFAXK010000038.1:0-69318 GCF_040680715.1 Nocardia sp. NPDC051981
TGCCCAGGGCAGCGACGGCCAGCGCCGCGGTGGCGGCGAATTTCCTCATCAGCATTTGTAGAAACCTCATCGAAGAGCTCGGGGGGACACGACGAATCGAAATGGAGAACAGCTAACGAGCGGTGAACCCATCGTGTCCGTCCGTTCAAATTTTGTTCACCAAGACGATCGCGCGGTCTGCAAGGTAGTGGAAACGCGCTGCAAGCGAAAGGTTTTGACGCAGATATACGATCCGCCTGATCGTTACCCGGAGCAGTCCGTGTGAGGAAGGTCACACATGCCGCATGGAAAGTCGTCACGCTGGTCGCACGAATGTCGCGGCAGCACCGTGGAATTGCGACATTTGGACCGAGCGGCCGCCTTTCAATTACGTGCGTTTGTTTCAACCGGATGTCCGATTCCGCGCACAACGACCGCGCGGCTGGTGTAAAGAAGGCAACTTCCCGTACCCATCGCGAGCCTTCGCCCCGGCCGACGTAGTGTTTCCCTGTGCGACTGCTCGTAACCGGCGGCGCCGGGTTCATCGGCGCGAACTTCGTTCACCAGACCGTGACTGCGCGTCCCGGTGTGCAAGTCACCGTGCTGGACAAACTCACCTATGCGGGCAACCGCGCCTCACTCGACCCGGTCGCGGACCGAATCGAGTTCGTGCACGGCGACATCGCCGACACCGCGCTGGTGGATCGCCTGGTGGGCGGCGTCGACGCGGTGGTGCATTTCGCCGCCGAATCGCACAACGACAATTCGCTCGCCGACCCGTGGCCGTTTGTCCAGACCAATATCGTCGGCACCTATTCGCTGCTCCAGGCGGTGCGCCGCCATCAGGTGCGCTACCACCACATCTCCACCGACGAGGTGTACGGCGATCTGGAACTCGACGACCCCTCGGCATTCGGCGAGAACACCCCCTACAACCCGTCGAGTCCGTACTCGGCCAGCAAGGCCTCCAGCGACATGCTGGTCCGCGCCTGGGTGCGGTCGTTCGGGGTGCGGGCCACGATCTCCAACTGCTCCAACAACTATGGGCCCTACCAGCATGTGGAGAAGTTCATCCCGCGGCAGATCACCAATCTCATCGACGGTGTCCGCCCTCGCCTCTACGGCGCGGGTCACCAGGTGCGCGACTGGATCCACGTGGACGACCACAACAGCGCGGTCTGGGAAATCCTGGAGCGCGGGCGCATCGGCCAGACCTATCTGATCGGCGCGGACGGCGAACGCGACAACAAGTCCGTGGTGGAGCTGATCCTGGAGGCATTCGGCCGTGCCCCGGACGATTTCGATCACGTCACCGACCGTCCCGGCCACGATCTGCGCTACGCCATCGACGCCTCCCTGCTGCGCACCGAACTCGGCTGGGAGCCGCGGTACCACGATTTCCGCCAGGGCCTGGCGGCCACCATCGACTGGTACCGCGACAACGAATCCTGGTGGCGCCCACAGAAGGCCGCGACCGAATCCGCCTACGTCGCCGCGGGTGAAAAGGTCATCTAGCCGCTGAGAGGGACGGACTGGGCCCAGTCCTGCCGGTAGTCTGCCCAATCCTGTGGCCGCGAAATCCACGTAGAGCGCGACCCCGAATGTCCGGCGGTCGCGCGTGGAGCGGCCCAGCCCCAGGCGCACGCCACGCAGCGCGGCGGCGACGGTTTCGGCCGCGCCGTGATGGGCCGCGTTCTCGGCCCGGAAAGCGGGCAGTCCCATGAGCAGATCCGTGCCGGGCGGTGTGACCTGCAGGGCCAGACAGGTCTGCTGCGCGACATACCCGCCGTACAGTGCGCGGGTCGGCATGGCGGTGTCATAGGACATCACGGCGATTTGATCCACGCGCCGGGCCACCTCCGCGAAATAGGCTTGCGACCACCATTTCCCGTGATCGAACAAGGCCACGCCGAGCGAATGCAATCCGGGTAGCGGATCGATAACCGGAGCGGAGACCGACAGCAGTTCCGAATCGCCGTGACCCGGATCGCCCTCGCTGTGAACGTCGCGTCCGGGGCACTCCCGCCATGGTCGATCCGATCGCGCCGCAGCGCGTGCCGGGCCGAAGTGACGGCGCGGACCCGATCCAGGATGGTGACATAGCCGTTCGATCCCGAGCGCACCGGTTCGAAATCGAAGTGAATACCGTCGAATCCGAGATCGAGTACCTGCGACGATGTCGTGACGACATGCTCGCGAGTCCCCGGATCATCGGTATTCAGACCGTCGAATTCGGGAGTGAGCACATCTCCTAGCCACGCCTGTACGCGAATTCCGGGCAGTGTCCGATGCACGGCCCCGAGGAACCAGCGGGCCTGCGGATAGAGCCGGGGAGACAGCGTGCCGTCATTGTCGAGGGGCCCGGTGTGCACGTAGAGATCCTTGATTCCGGTCCCGGCCAGCAGAATTCCCAGCTGGGCGATATCGGCGTCGGATTTCCGGCCGTCGACCCAGGCGTGCCCCAGCCAGACGGCGTCGTGGCCGCGGGTGCGGGCATCGCCGCGCAGGGTGCCGGCGTCCTGCAGGCGCAGGAACACTGCGGCCGCCGCAACGGGAGTCAGCAGGATGGCGACAATGATCGGCAACACCACGGCAATTCGCCGCGCCCGTGACGATCGACGCCATCGGACTCCCCAGCGGGTCATCCCCAGACGATAGTCGAATACTTGATCACCGCGGCGATGAGCGCCACCGAGGTGGCCGCCACCACCGTGATCGCCACGCCGCGCACCGGGACCCGCCCCGCGGCGTCGGTGAGCCGCAGCGGCATCCAGCGCAACACCACCGCCAGGCCCAGCACCGCCAGTGGCACGAAGTAGCGGCCCTGCACTCCGTCGATGATGAAGTAACCGACCGGCGTGAAGGACATGTACAGCGTCACATAGATCATGGCCACGCTGGCCGCGATGGTCAGCAGCACCAGCCAGGTGCGCGTGCGGTCCGCGCCGCGCACCGGAAAGCGTTCGGCCGCACCGATGCTCATGGTGAAGGCCAGCAGGCTCGCCAGGATGGTGAGCGCGGGCACCTCGACGTAGGAGAAGCCGAGCTCGCCGAAGAACTGGGTGAACCAGTGCTGGTCGCGGCGGGCGATGCTGTCGCCGAATATCCGCAGGAAGTGCAACGGGTCGGTGAGGATGCCGTGCAGCTGGTCGCCCGGACGCACAGTGCCCCACTGCTTCTCGGGCCGCATCAGGCTCATGCCGTCACCGGTCGGGGCGGCGATCTTCATCCACACCGCGAACGAGATCGCGCCGACGCCCGCGGCCGCCCACGGCAGTACCCGCTGCCACACGGCGATCCGCTCGGTGCCGCCGAAGCCGAAGCGGCGCACCGGGATCAGCACGGTGAGCATGGCGATCAGGACGTAGGTCGGCTTGCACACCGGCAGCAGCACGGTGGTGGCCAGCGCGGCCACCGTCTCCGGCCGGGTCAGTCGCTCGCCGAGGAACAGGCCCTTCACCACCAGCGCCGACACCAGCAGGGCCAGCGCATTGGTGACGGTGTCCGCGGTGACGGTCCCGGCCTGGAACAGCGCGATGGGCAGCACCGCGACGGTGAAGGCCAGCCACTGCACCCGGTGCCCGCGCAGCACGCGCAGCGCGAAACCGACGATCACCAGGTAGGCGATCAGCCCGGCCCAGCGGGTGGCCAGCACCATGCCGCCGACACTGAGGTCGAAGGTCTCGGCGATGCGGATGCCCGCGGCGGGCGGCAGGTACGGAACGGGGGAGTAGGCCGCGGTATTGGTGAACCACACCTGCTTGGTCCGATCGGAGACCGCGGCCCCGCCCAGCTGGTCGTAGACGTGCGGATCCTCGACCATGGGCTCCGGCTCGTCCGGGTTGTCCTGATAGTCGTTGAAGGCGTAGCTCATCAGCGCGTCGATGCTGATCGGCACGTCGCCGCCCCACGCCGGCCCGCGATCGTCGTGGATCTTCTCGGGCAGGAAGCCGCCGTGCGCGACCTGGTAGGCCCGGCCGAACTGGGTGATCTCGTCGTGGCCCCAGAACGGGGGCGTCAGCACCGACCACACCGCACCGAAGATGCCGGCGATCAGCACGAAAACCACGGCGGCCGAACCGAACCGCCGCTCGATGCCGATCACCGCGCGCCGCAGCCCTGCCGTCCTCGGCGCGGGAGCGGCCGGGGCCGGTGCCGTGATGGTCGTGCTGTCGTTCACTTCGGTAGCCACGGTGTCCGATTCTGCTTTGCCGTCGGGATTCTGCCCGGCAAGCCGCATCGTCATCGCAGCGAACCGCCCGGCCGGGCATCGGGGCCGGTCTCGCCGACCGCCGAATAACGCAGGTACATCAGGCGGGCGGCCTCGTGCCGGGAGCGGCGGATGCCGTCCAGGATCAGGCCGGCGGTCCAGGACAGGCTGCCGAGCAGCAGCAGCGTGAAGCCCAGGAACAGCGTCGGGAACCGCGGGACCTGGTGAATCTGATAGAACTCGATCACGATCGGCGTGATGAGGATGACCGAGACGATCCAGGCCAGCGTGCCGAACAGGCCGTAGAAGGCGACCGGCCGCTCGTGCCGGGCCAGGCCGATGATCAGGCGCAGGATCTTGAAGCCGTCGCTGTAGGTGCGCAGCTTGGACTCGCTGCCCGCGGGCCGATCACGGAATCCGACCGGAACCGCCGTCTGCGGGACCCCCAGGTGCTGCGAGTGCACGGTCAGCTCGGTCTCGATCTCGAACTCCCGCGACACCGCCGGGAACGACTTCACGAATCGGCGCGAGAAGACCCGGTAGCCGCTGAGCATGTCCTCGACGTTCTCGCCGAAGACCTTGCCGACCACGCCATTGAGGATCTTGTTGCCGGTCTCGTGCCCGGCCCGGTACGCCGAGCCGGCCTCGACCTCGCGGCGCACGCCCAGCACGTGGTCGTACGGGCCCGCGAGCAGGGTGCGGATCATCTCGGGGGCTGCGGCGGCGTCGTAGGTGTCGTCGCCGTCGACCATCAAATACACATCGGCCTCGATGTCGGCGAAGGCCCGCCGCACCACATTGCCCTTGCCCTTGCGGTTCTCGGTCCGCACGATCGCCCCGGCCGCGCGCGCCTTGTCGGCGGTGGCGTCCGTGCTCAGGTTGTCGTAGACGTAGACGACTATGCCCGGGACGGCGGCCTTGAGGTCGGTGACGACCTTCGCGACGGCGGCCTCTTCGTTGTGGCACGGCACAATGGCGGCAATACGAAGCTCGGTGGAGTCCACCCGGTCAATCCTCTGATCGGAGGCGAATATGAACATCGGGGAGGGTACCCGACCTTCACAGGTATAGGGGCGCGGCGGGTTGCGGTACCGTCGGCCGGTGCCTGCGAACGAGTCCACGGCGGTGGATGAACCCACCCCGAATGCCTCTCTGACCGGCAAGGTCCGGGCCCTGCTGCAGCGGGGCGGGGCATTTCTGGTGGTCGGCGCGATCGGCTTCGTGGTCGATGCGGGCACCTACAACCTGCTGGTCTTCGTCGGCGGCGAGGGCCCGCTGTTCCATGCCCCGCTGGTCGCCAAGATCATCTCCATCGGGGTGGCCACGGTGGTCACCTATTTCGGCAACAAGTGGTGGACCTACTCCGACCACCGGGGCGATACCGGGGCGCGGCACATCCTCGTCTACGCGCTGCTGAATGTGTTGGCCATCGGCCTGCAGCTGGGGTGTCTCGGATTTTCACGCTACGTTCTCGGACTGGACAGTCCGTTGGCGGACAACGTTTCCGGGACACTCATCGGCCAGGCGGTGGCCATGGGCTTCCGATTCTGGGCCTACGGGAAATTCGTCTTCACCAGACCAGCTTTGGGAGCGAATAACGCTTGATCACCAGAAGGTTCGCGGCCCGGCTCGTTTCTGGACTGCGCTCCGCCTCCCCGCGCTTGGAGCGGGGGAGCGAAGCGGAGGAGGGAAGAATCGAGCTTGCGGGGCCGCGAACAGCCGGAGCGCAGCGGAGGCCAATAGGCACTGATATTCTCGCCCCGCCGAGCAAGACAATGACAGTGGCGGTGCGACCACGTCGGATGAGCCGGTGTCTCAAGTATTCAAAGGATGTCGAGGGATTCATGGATGCGTCGGCTGGGCAGGCCGTGACCGAAACCGAGGACCGGGAGAACGCTGAGGAAGCTCCCACCACCCTGCGCGCGGAACAGACCGCGCCGGAGCGGCTGGTGCTGGCCCGCGGCATCTTCTGCGGACCCGCGCCGAAGATCAGCGACGACCTGTACGCGGTGGCCAAGGGCAAGGTCACCCGCGATCGGCAGACGCTACGCCTGGAAAAGGGTGCGTCGGTCAACACCAACACCTACTTCGGGCGCTTCGCCGCCGCCTACTGGCAGCGCTGGACCAAGGTCACCGAGGTCGAGGTGGGCATGACCCTCGAGGCGACCGGCAAGGTACGGATCCGGCTGGCCGCCTCCGATATCGCCGGTCACCGCCGGGTGGTCGACACCGCGGTGGTCAGGGAGACCGGACGGGTGGTGCTGCGCGCACCGCTGGACATGTACATCGACGGCGGCGCGCTGTGGCTGGAGATCGAGGCCCTCGGCGGCGAGGCCGTGATCACCGATCTGGAGTGGACCGCGGCCGCGCCCGAGCAGGTGCGCCCGGTGGCCATCGCCATCTGCACCTTCAACCGCGCCCCGGACTGCGCCGCTACCGTTGCGGCCCTGGCCTCCGATCCCACGGTGCTGTCGCTCATCGACGCCGTCTACGTGGTCGACCAGGGCACCGACCTGGTGCAGGACCAGACGCTGTTCACCGAGACCCGGCCGAAGTTCGGCGACAAGCTGCGCTACATCCGGCAGCCGAATCTCGGTGGCGCGGGCGGCTTCACGCGCGGCCTCTACGAGGTGTCGGGCGCCAACGAACACGCCGACGTCATCCTCATGGACGACGACATCCTGTGCGAGCCGGAAACGGTGCTGCGGCTCAACGCCTTCGCCAACCTGACCGTGGAACCCACCCTGGTGGGCGCGCAGATGCTGTTCCTGTTCAACCCCGACTACCTGAATGTCGGTGCGGAGGAGACGAATCTGGGCAAGCTGCGCCACGGCCAGAAGGTGGCCAAGGCGCTGCGCAACACCAGCATGCTCAAGAAGCACCAGGAACGCCGCGTGGACGCCGGCTACCAGGCCTGGTGGACCTGCCTCATCCCGGCCGAGGTGGTCAAGAAGATCGGGCTACCGGTGCCGATCTTCTTCCAGTGGGACGACGTGGAATACGGCCTGCGCGCGCGGGAGAACGGTTTCGTCACCGTCACCCTGCCCAACGCCGCCGTGTGGCACGCCGACTTCTACTGGAAGGACTTCGACGACTGGGCGCGCTACTTCTCCTCGCGCAACTCGCTCATCGTCTCCTCGCTGCACCACGACCTGGACGCGAAATCCATTACCCGCCAGCTGCTCCGGGAGATCGGTGAGTACCTGGTCGGCATGCAGTACGGCCTGGCGCACACCACCCTGCAGGGTATCGAGGACTACCTGCGCGGTCCGGAGATCCTGCGCGACGGCGGTATCGAGGCGCTGGCCAAGGCCCGCGGCTCGCGCTCGGACTACCCGGAGACGGTCAAGTATCCGGCCGCCACCTCCCCGGTCCCGAACGCGCACCTGCACGTCCGCCGCGCCGGCGGCGAGCCGAGCCACCCGCTGCTGGTGCTCTACAAGCGCGCCCTCAGCCAGTGGACCGGCCGCGTCATCCCCGGCCCGGTCGCGGTCACCCGCGAGGACGCGCACTGGTGGCACGTCGGCCTGTTCAACCACGTGGTCGTCACCGACGCCTCCCAGTCCGGTGTCCGGGTCCGCGTGCGCGACAAGGAAACCGCCCGCCGCCTGCTGCTCCGCACCGTCCGCGTGCTCCGGCAGCTCCGCAAGGACCTCCCCGACCTGCAGCGCCGCTGGCGAGCCGCCATGCCGGAACTCACCAGCCGCGAGAACTGGGAACGTCTCTACGGAATCGACTAGCGGCCAGGATCTTCGCCTGACCATGGCCCGGGACCTGGTGTCCCGGGCCATGTTTCGTCTCAGCGGCGGCCGGGCTGCTCCGGACCGCCGCCCTCGGACGCCGTCCAGCCGATCACCACCCGATGCTGGACAAGCTGCCCCGCGAAGGCCGGATTCACCGGATCCACCAGCAGCGACACCACATCCACCGCCGCCGCCTCGGGCGGCTGCGCCTGCGACATATCGGTGAACCACGGCCGCGAGGCCTGGGTATCCACCAAACCCGGACAGGCCGCGCCGATGAAGACATCGCGCCCCGCCTCGCGGGCGAAGATCCGGACCGCGGCGACCTGGCCGATCTTGGACGGGTAGTTGACGGACTCCGGCCAGCCCGCCGTGCGGTCCTTGCCGTTCTCGACCAGCTCGGCGTACTCGAGCATGACCCGGTCGAGGTCCTCGAGGGTCATGACGTCGGTGTCGAACAGGTGGTGCAGGCTCGGATCCAGATAGCGCAGGCTACCGAAAGCGCTCGCCACGACCAGGAATCGGCCGCCGGGCCGCAGCAGTGGCCCGAACTCGCGGATCATGCGGGTGGCGCCGAGGTTGTTGGTGTTCACGAACTCGCGAATCGTCTCGGCGTCACTGCGTTCCGCGGTGCGCCGCGCCGCCGCGTTGGACACCACGACGTCGATTCCGTCGTGCCGTTCCCGGATCAGCCGGGCCGCGGCCGCCACACTGGCGTCATCGCCGACATCCAGCATCAGCGGCGCCGCACCGGGAATCCCCGCCGCCGCCTCAGCGACCCGCTCGGCGTTGCGTCCGGTGACATAGATGGTGGATCCGGCCTCGAGCCGCTCGGCCAGCAGGGCCGCGACGGCCCGTCCCAGCCCTTGGTTCGCACCTGTTACGAGGGCAATGCTCATGCGTCCGGTCAACCACGGACGACCGCACGTATTCCCTCGTGCGCCAGCCGGCCTCGGCTGAGCCCGCTCAGCCGAGGTAGCCGATCGAGGTCAGAGGAACAGGTCCGTGGTGAGCGGGCCGTCGCCGGGCACCACCCGGTACTTGTCGAGATCGGTGATGCCGTGTGCGGCAAGGACTTCGTCGTCGATGAAGAAGTTGCCGGTGGTGTCCTTGGCGGGCGAGGTGAGCACCAGGTAGGCGGCGTCGGCGTAGATGTCCGGCGTGCGGGAGGTGGCGACCATCTCCGCGCCGCCGAGCAGGTTCTGCACCGCCGCGGTGGCAATGGTGGTGCGCGGCCACAGCGAGTTCACGCCGATCCCGTACTTGCGCAGTTCCTCGCTCAAACCCAGTGTGGTGAGCGACATTCCGTACTTGGCGATGGTGTAGCCCAGCGCCATGCCCGCCCACTTCGGATCCAGGTTCAGCGGCGGCGACAGGGTGAGGATGTGCGGATTGCGACCGGCCTCGGCGGATTCCCGCAGCGCCGGGATGCTGAGCTTGGACAGCAGGAAACTGCCGCGGCAGTTGATGTCCTGCATGAGGTCGTACTTCTTCATCGGCAGGGACTCGGTGGGGGACAGATCGATGGCCGAGGCATTGTTCACCACCATGTCGATGCCGCCGAAGCGCTCGACGGTCTGCTGGACCGCGTCCGCCACCGCCTCGTCGTCGCGCACATCGCCGAGGTACTTCAGCACGGTGCCGCCCGCCTGCTCCAGCTCGGCCGCCGCGGTATGAATGGTGCCGGGCAATTTCGGATGCGGCGCATCGGTTTTCGCGATGATGGTGATGTTCGCGCCGTCGGCCGCCGCCCGCTTGGCGATCTCCAGCCCGATGCCGCGACTCCCGCCCGACATGATCATGGTCCGGCCCGCCAGCTGCTTCGATGCGTCGGTCATAGTCCGCTCCCGTCTGCTGTGTCGCCCCGGGTTCGATCATCCGCGTCTCGGAGGCCGAGTGGGGCGGAAATTCTCCCAACTCGAACAGTAGGTGAGAAATGAGCTATATGCAACAAGGTGCATATAGGTAGCGTTGGCACCACCTCCGCCGCGGTACCGGGCGCGACCTCGATCGGGGTGCGCGGGGCATGGGCCGCCGGCCCCCGCGTTCCTAGGCTCGAACCGGCCGGAGAACCCGGCCTGAACAGGAGGAATGTCTTCCATGAGCGCATTACGGCGGCCGCGCGGCCGAGTCGTGCTGGCCGGTTTGGGAGTGCTGGCGGTACTCGCGGCCCAGGCGTGCGGCACCCAATCCGGGAGCGGCGAGCCGGCCCGCAAGGAGCTGTACCGCACCGTCACGCAGGCCCTCGACACCGTGATCCGCAGCGGCTTCCCGGGCGCCCAGGTCGTCATCGACGGCCCCGACGGCCATCACGTCCTCACCGCGGGCGCCGGCGACCTGGGGACCGGCGCACCCATCCCCGACAATGCCCGGGTCCGGATCGGCAGCAATACCAAGACCTTCGTCGCCACCGTGGTGCTGCAACTGGCCGGCGAGGGCAAGGTCGAACTGGACGCTCCGATCGAGCGCTACCTGCCGGGCGTGGTGCGGGGCAATGGCAACGACGGCAACCGCGTCACGATCCGCCAGCTGCTGCGGCACACCAGCGGCCTGCCCGACTACCTGGCGGGCGGCCGACCCGAGCCGACCCCCGTGCCCGGGGCCCCGCAGCTGGCGGCCGACACCGAGGGAATCCGCTGGGGCCATTACGAACCCGCGGATCTGGTGCGCATCGCCATGTCCATGCCGCCGCGCTTCGAGCCCGGCGCGCGCTCGGTCTATACCAACACCAACTACATCGTGCTGGGCCTGCTGATCGAAAACGTCACCGGCCGCCCGGCGGCCGCCGAGATCGGCAGCCGCATCCTGGAACCGCTGGGTCTGCGCGACACCTACTTCCCGGACGCGCGGGAGACCGGCATCCGGGGCCCGCATTCGCGGGGGTATCAGGAAACCGACGGCAAGCGTATCGATTTCACCGATCTGGACCCGTCCTGGGCCGACACCGCGGGCGCGATGGTCGCCACCCCCGCCGACCTGAACCGATTCTTCACCGCCCTACTCGCCGGGAAACTACTGCCCGCCGCGCAATTGGACGAGATGAAACAGACCGTCCCCTGGGACCGTGGCGAACCCGGATCCGGCTACGGACTCGGCCTGATCCACCACCCGGTCTCCTGCGGCAAGCAGGTATGGGGTCACGGCGGCAGCATCCCCGGGTTCGAAACTCGCAACGGCGTGGCCTCCGACGGCACCGCGGTCGTGGTGACCGTCAATCAGCTCCCGGCCGATGAGGCCGCCACCGACGCGGTGTCGAAGGTGTTCGATGCCGCCCTCTGTTCACGATGAGGGGACTATTCGTGTCGTTTCGCAAATTGGCTTGGGCCCGAAGCATTCCGGTGGCGATCGCGGTCACCGGACTCGTCGGCGCGGTCGCCTTCACGACGACCGCCCGCACCGATCGCGCTACCGCGGCCGAGCGCTTGGACCGCTACAACCACCAGCAGCTCACCTGGAAGTCCTGCGATGCGCCGGGCCTGGACGACATGGGCGCGCAGTGTGCCGATGTCACCGTGCCGTTGAATTATGCCGAGCCGCAAGGCCGCACGATCACCGTCGCCATCTCGCGCATCCCCGCTACGGATCCGGCCCAGCGGCGCGGTGTCATTCTGTCCAACCCGGGCGGTCCCGGCGGTGCGGGCCTGGATTACTTCGTGGAGACGAGCAAGGCCCTGACCCCCGAGGTCCGCGCCCGCTACGACCTGATCGGGATGGACCCGCGCGGTGTCGGCCGCTCCTCGGCGGTGAACTGCCACTGGCCGCACGGTTTCGGCCTGCAGTTCGCCGGCGTCGATGCCAAGGGGTTCGCCGAATCCGTTGCCGACCAAGCCGATCTGGCGGCGCGCTGCGCCACGGTGGAAGGAGATCGCCTGCCGCACTTCACGACTCGCAATACGGCTCGGGACATGGACGTGATTCGTGCGGTGCTCGGCGAAACCAGGATCAGCTATCTGGGCACCTCCTACGGCACCTACCTGGGTGCTGTGTACATGCAGATGTTCCCGGACCGTTCCGACCGCGTGGTGCTCGACGGCAGCGTGGACCCGGACCGCTACGGCGCGGTCGGCATGATGCAGGACATGGGCTCACCCAACGAGGCCGCGCTCGACGCCTGGGCGGCCTGGACCGCCCAGCGCGACGACGAATACCACCTCGGCACCACCGGCGCGGCCGTTCGCGGTCTGGTCGAACGACTCATCGAACACGCCGCCGCCCAGCCGATCCGGATCGGCGACGACGACCTCGACGCGCATTCCTTGCCATTGGTGCTGTTTATCGCCTTCGATTCACCGCACGGCTACGGTCTTGCCGCGCAACAGATCCGAGAGCTGGCCGACGCCGCCGCCGGGAAACCGGTACGGCCCGACGAGGATCTGGCGGGCAAGCTGGCCATGATCCTGCGCGCGCAGCCACGCGACATTTCACCCCAGATGGCCATCCTCTGCGGAGATGTCGGCGCGCCCCGCGACCCCGACTGGTACTGGCGCAATATCGAAGCCTCCCGCGCCACCCAACCGGTCTTCGGCGCGATGGCGAACAACATCACGCCGTGCGCGTTCTGGGCCCCGCCCGCCGAATCCCCCACCGTGCTCGGCAATTCGGTGCCCAACCTGATCATCCAGGCCACCGGCGACACCCGCACCAACTACGGCGGTGCACTCGCCATGCACCGGGCGCTCACCGGCTCTCGCATGGTCACGCTGCAGGACGTCGCCATCCACTCGATCCTGGGCCGTTACCCGAATTCCTGCGTGTACGACGCCGTGAACACCTACCTGGCCGACGGCACCCTGCCCGCCGCCGACCTCACCTGTCACGACGAGTGATCATCCAGCGTTCAGATAGGTGAGCACGGCCAGCACCCGCCGGTGGCCCACCTCGTCGGCGAACAGCCCCAGCTTGGCGAAGATGCTCCGAATGTGCTTGAGCACAGCGCCTTCGGTGACCACGAGGCGCTCGGCAATGGTCGCATTGTCGAGCCCCTCGGCCATCAGTGCCAGCACCTCGCGCTCGCGCGGGGTCAGCGCGGCCAGGGGATCGTCGGTCTTGCGCCGCACCAGCAGCTGCGAGATCACCTCCGGATCCATGGCGGTCCCGCCCTCGACGACCCGCCGCAGCGAATCCAGGAACCGATCCACCTTCCCGACCCGCTCCTTGAGCAGGTATCCGATCCCGCCGGCCCCATCGCCGAGCAGTTCGGCGGCGTAGCTGTCCTCGACCCAGGCCGAGAGCACCAGCACCGGCAGGCCGGGGTGAATCTCGCGGGCGCGCACCGCGGCTCGCAATCCGTCATCGGTGAAGGTGGGCGGCAGCCGCACATCCACGACCACGGCATCGGGCCGATCGGCGGTCACCACCGCGAGAAAATCGTCCGCATTGTCGACCGCGGCGACCACCTCGATGCCCGCCGTCTGCAACAGCAGCGCCAGCCCTTCCCTCAGCAGGGCATCATCCTCGGCGATCACGACCCGCACGGCAGCTCCACTCGCACTACGGTAGGCCCACCCGCCGGACTGCTGAGCAGCATCCGCCCGTCCAGCGCCTCGGCCCGCCGCCGGATTCCGGCCAGCCCGCCGCCCTCGGTCTCCCGCGCCCCGCCGGCCCCGTCGTCCAGGACCTCGACGGTCAGCAGCCCGGCATCGCCTCCGAGGGAAACCCGAAGATGTTCGGCCCCCGAATGTTTGGTCGCGTTGGTGATCGTCTCGGAGATGACGAAATACGCGGCTGCCTCGACGGCCGCGGGCCACCGTGGTCCCGATCTGCTCGAATCCGCTACCTCGGCCGTGTCCCGGCGCAGCGCGACAGGGCCGCCGAGAGCGAGTTCGACGGGAATCGGGGAGCGCGCGGCCAGCGCCGAGATCGCGCTCGCCAGACCACGATCCGCGAGCACCGGCGGATACACGGTCCGCACCACGTCTCGGAGTTCGGCCAACGCGGCCTCCGCCGTGTCCTGCGCCTTACGCACCAGGTCCGACGATGCGGCCGGATCCCGTTCGCGCAGTTGGTCGGCCAGCCCGAGCTGCATGATGACCGCCGCGATCCGCGCCTGCGCGCCATCGTGCAGATCCCGTTCGATGCGCCGCAGTTCCGCCCCGTGCGCGTCGAGCGCGGCGGCCCGGGTGGCGGTCAACTCCGCCACCCGCACCGCGAGCTCGGTGCCCGGCGCCGGACCGAGCAGCGTCCGTGCCAGCAGCGCCTGCCAGCGGGCCACCGTGGGCAGCCGCAGCACCAGGGCCGCCAAGGGGATCGCGATGAGCGCGCTGAGCCCGGCCAGCGGCCAGGAATCGACCACGAAGCCGAAGCTGTCGACGGTGCCCGGCGGCACGATCTGCCAATACACCGGAATCGCCAGCTGATTCAGCACACCCAACGGCAGTCCGATCGAAAACAACGCCACCACCATGCCGGGCACCCCGTGCACGCACAGCCACGCGATATCCCGGCCGTTCGCCGGATCCCGGAAGGCGCCTGCCAGGCGTTGCCGCAGCCCGCCGGTCATCGGCCGATACGCCACCACGATCGGCGCGCCCAGCCACTTGCCCGCCCGCCGCCGTTCGAACTCGGTCAGCGGCCGGATCAGCCGCAGGTACTCGGGAATCGCCGGAATGCCCACCCCGCCGAGGCTGGTGACCGCCACCACGAACAAACCGACCGTGGCGACCGTGGCCGCCACGCCGGTAGCGCCGCCGACCAGCAAATAGCCGATGCTCCCCGGCAGTGCCCGCAGCCGACCCGCGACCCACCGCCGCACGGCCACCGGGCCGCGCTCCGGCATGGGGTCGGCACTCATGCCACCAACCTACTGATCCGGTCAGCGCTGCCTGCCGCCGCGCTCCTTGTACAGGCGGCGCTGGTCCTTGTTGATCTGCTTCCACACCTTCGCCCGCTCGGCGCGCATGCGCGCGTCGCTGCGGGCGGCCAGCCATTCGTTCTCGCGGCTCAGCTTGCGATAGCTGTCCAGGCGACGCCGGGGCAGCGCGCCGGATTCGATGGCCGCCAGCACCGCGCACCCCGGTTCGCTCGCGTGCGAGCAGTCGGTGAAACGGCATTGCCCGGACAGGGATTCGATATCGCTGAAGGTCCGTCCGAGCCCCTCGGCGGCGTCCCAGAGCCCGACCGACCGCAACCCCGGGGTATCGATGAGGGTGCCGCCGCCGGGCAGTGGCCGCAGTTCGCGGTGCACGGTGGTGTGGCGGCCGCGCTTGTCGCCCTCGCGAACCGCGTTGGTGGCGAAGACTTCCGCGCCGAGCAGCGCGTTGGCGAGGGTGGATTTGCCCGCGCCCGAGGGCCCGATCAATGCCACCGTGCCGGAGAGCAGCGAAGCCAGCACATCCATGCCGACACCAGCGGTGGCGCTGACCGCCACCACGGTGACGCCCGGCGCGGCGGCTCGGACGTGCTCGATCGGAATATCGTGCGCCAGATCGGCTTTGGTGAGCACCACGGTCGGCTGGGCGCCGGATTCCCAGGCCAGCGCGAGCAGCCGCTCGATGCGCCCGAGATCGACATCCCCGTCGCCGGCGGTGCACACCAGCACGGTGTCCACATTCGCGGCCAGCACCTGATCGGCCGATTTGGCGCGGGCATCGGGCTGCCCGGACACGGCGGCCCGGACGATGGCGGTGCGGCGCGGCAGCAGGGCGCGCACCGTGCGTGCGGCGTCGATGGCCACCCAGTCGCCGGTGCACAGCCCGCTGACCTCGGAATCCGAGCGGGGGAGCCGGGCCCGCACCACGGCGGCCGTCAGGCGGCTCTGGTAGTCGGCGGTGGGAAGGGGTGCGGCGATATCGCATTCACTGCGATCCATACAGATCACGCGGGCCGGAATCAGATCATCACCCAGCAGCGGCCGGTAGTCGGCGGCGAGGGCGGCGTTCCAGCCGTAGGGAACGAGCAGGTCGAGATCGACCGAAGCCATGTGTGGAGTCCTTTGACGGGCCGAGCCCGAATCACGGACTCAGCGAGAGGAATTCGAGGTGGATGCGCGCGGGGCGAACACTCGCCCGGGCACGGCAATCCGCACTGCCGTCGTCACGTAACTCCACCTCCCATCTCTCCTCATGCCGTCACCGTGGTGACCGCGCCGAACAAGAACGGGGACAACCTTGTCAGGCTGTCCCCGTCGGCGCAACGTATTTTCCGGTCAGGATTTCGGCTTGTCGAACTGCTCGCGGCGGCCCATCCGCTGCAGGCGCAGCCACTCCATCAGCCCGGCCGGATCCTTCTGCTGGACCAGGAAGAACCATCCGAATCGGGCGACCTCCTGCGGCAACAGTTTTCGCATGCCCGGCTGCGCCATGAGGTAGCCGCGGTTGCGGTAGGTGAAGTGCCGCTTGATCGGGTCGTCCGGGTACTGGGTGTGCATGCGCCCGCCCAGGATCGGCTTGAACTCGGCCGACCCGTTCGGGTGCAGGTACGCGGTCTGCAGGCAGGTGCCGAACGGCAGCCCCGAGCGCACCAGCCGCCGGTGCACCTCCACCTCGTCGCCGCGCACGAACAGCCGCAGATCCGGTACGCCGATCTTGTCCACGGCCTCGGCCGAGATCAGCGCCCCGTTGAACAGCGAGGCGATCCCGGGCAGGAAGTCCTCGTCACCCAGCTCCGACCGCAGCCGCCGCCACACCACGCCCCGGCGCAGCGGGAAGGCCAGCCGATCCGGGTCGTCGATATCGGCCACCACCGGCGACACCTCGACCAGCTCGTGCCGCTTGGCGCAATCGAACAGCTTGGCGAGCACGTCCGGTCCCTCGGGGCGGCCGTCGTCATCGGCCAGCCACACCCAGTCCGCGCCCATGGTCAGCGCGTGCAGCATGCCGAGCGCGAACCCGCCCGCGCCGCCCAGATTGTGCTCCGAACCGACGTAGGTGGTTTCCATGGGCTGCTGCTCGACCAGCTCGCCGACCTCGGCCTCATTGCCGTTGTCCACCACGATCAGGTGGTCGATCTGCCGGGTCTGGCTGCCCAGCACCTTCAGCGACTCGGCCAGCTGCTCCCGGCGTTTATGGGTGACCACGATGGCGACGATGCGCGCATCGTCGCCGTACACGGGGGCGGGCTGTTCACTCATGCGGGATTCCGTTCCGGTTCACGTTCACGTTCCAGATCCCGCAGCACCTGCGCCACGTGATCACCCGCCTCCGGGCCCTCGTAGGCGCGTACGACATCCTCGATGCCGCCCTGCATGCGAATCTGTCCGTGATCGATCCACATCGCGGAATCGCACAGCTGGGCCAGGAATTCATTGGAGTGGCTGGCGAAGACGAGAATGCCCGAGCGCGAGACCAATTCCTGCAGCCGGATGCGCGCCTTCTTCATGAACTCCGCGTCGACCGCGCCGATGCCCTCGTCGAGCAGCAGGATCTCCGGATCGATGGAGGTGACCACGCCCATGGCCAGGCGCACGCGCATACCCGTCGAGTAGGTGCGCAGCGGCATCGCCAGATAGTCACCCAATTCGGTGAACTCGGCGATCTCGTCGATCTTGGCGAGCATCTGCTTGCGGGTCTGCCCGAGGAACAGGCCGCGAATGACGATGTTGTCGTAGCCGGAGATCTCCGGGTCCATGCCCACGCCGAGATCGAAGACCGGAGCCACCCGCCCGCGGATGCGCGCGCTGCCGCGGGTCGGTTCGTAGATGCCCGAAAGCAGCCGCAGCAGGGTGGATTTGCCCGCGCCATTGTGGCCGACCAGGCCTACGCGATCGCCTTCCTTCAGCGACAGCGTGATATCCCGCAGCGCCTCGACGACCACCACATCGGATTGATTGCGCCCGATGGCGCCGCCGGCCGAACCGAGCACCGCCTTCTTCAGCGATCGGGATTTGGCGTCGAAGATCGGGAATTCCACCCACGCGTTCTGGGTCTCGATACTCACATGGTCGGTCATTGAGCCTTCACACCCAGTAGGGGACTCGGGAACGGAACTTCTTCATAGCCAGTATCGCGACTATCCAGCCGACGATGGTGATCGACAGCACCACCACCCAGCTGCGCAGGTGGATCGGGTCGCCCAGCAGGGGCGCGCGCACGATCTCCAGATAGTGGAAGGTGGGGACGAGCTCGGCCAGCTTGGCGCGATCGCTCGCGGCGCCGGACAGCGCCGAGGTCTTCCACATAACCGGGGTGAGGACGAACAACATGAGCGTGGTGCTGCCCAGGATCGGCGCCAGATCGCGGTAGCGGGTGCTGAAGATGCCGAACACGATCGTCACCCAGATGGCATTGAGGAACAGCAGCAGCAGACCCGGAATCGCGAGCAGGGCCGACCAGTGCAGGTGCCGCCAGATGCTGAAGGCGGCCACCATCACCACGTAGATGATCAGGTTGTGGGCGAAGAACAGGAACTGCCGCCACACCAGGCGGTACACGTGCACGCTCAGTGCCGACGGCAGCTGTTTGATCAGGCCCTCATTGGCGATGAAGACATCCGAGCCCTCGAGAATGCTGGCATTGATCACATTCCAGACGATCAAGCCGACGGTCACATAGGGCAGATAGGAACTCAGCGACTGCCCGAAGAGGGTGGCGTAGAGGACACCCATCGCGGCCGCCTGCAAACCGGTGGCGATGGTGATCCAGAACGGACCCAGCACCGAGCGCCGGTACCGCTGCTTGATGTCCTGCCAGCCCAGCGCCAGCCACAGTTCACGCTGGGAGAATCCGTCGCGGAAATCCTTGAATGCGCGACCGAAGGACTGGGAGTCCGACACGAGCGGCACCGGTTCGTGGTCCGGGCGCACGTCGGTCATCGCCGAGTCGGGGGGAGCAGCAGCAGGCACAGCACCCGACCTTATCTAATTGCCATGGCATTGCGCGCGGAACCTGCCGCCGACGCGGACATCTCGGCGGCAGGGGTGCCCACGGCCACGCCGTCAGAGGTACTGACCGCCGCCCGGATGCTGCTGCCCGCGGGCGTCGCCGTGGCTCATGCCCGGGGGCAGCGCCTGGCGCATCTGCTCGAGCTGGGCGCGCGCGGCCATCTGCTGAGCGAACAGCGCGGTCTGGATGCCGTGGAACAGGCCCTCCAGCCAGCCCACCAGCTGGGCCTGGGCAATGCGCAGTTCCGCGTCGGAGGGGACGGTGTCGTCGGTGAAGGGCAGCGCCAGCCGCTCCAGCTCCTCGCGGAGTTCGGGGGCCAGGCCGGTTTCCAGCTCGCGGATGGAGGTGCGGTGGATCTCGCGCAGCCGGGTGCGGGAGGCGTCGTCCAGCGGTGCGTGCCGGACCTCCTCGAGCAGCTGCTTGATCATGGTGCCGATGCGCATGACCTTCGCGGGCTGCTCCACCATGTCGGCGAGCGACTCCTCTTTGGAGTGCCCGTCGCCCGACTCGCCCGAAAGATCCTCACCGACAACCTGTCCGGTGATCTCCACCGGGTCCCCGCCGATCTGCGCCGCCGCCGGGATGAACAGCGGCTTTCCCTCGGGCCCGATCACGACGATGGATTCCGGGACCCCATCCGATTGCGTCATGCCCCCATCCTGCCCAATGCGAACCGAACCTGCCCAGTGCCACCCCAAGTTCGTAACACGCCGAAGATGCGACACGAAGGGACAAGTCGAGACCTCCGGGCCGCGAACCCGCCCCGGAGCGAAGCGGAGGAGCAAATCGAACACAGTCCCGTCCAGTTTGTACGGTAGGCGCTGGTCGTCCTGGTCCTCGTAGGTTGCTTCCCTCCCTACCGTTACCCTGTTGTGCCCTCTCCCTTTAGAGTGGCCACCATGACTTACGACGTCGCAAGGGTGCGGGGCCTCATACCGTCCCTGGGCGACGGCTGGATCCACCTCGACCCGCAAGCGGGCATGCTGGTCCCGGATTCGGTATCCCGGGCCGTCTCAACAGGTTTCCGGACCTCCGCCTTCTCGCACAGCAATCGGCACGGCGCCGCCAAGCGCAGCGCAGCGATCCTGGAGGCCGCGCGCGAGGCCGTCGCCGATCTCGTCGGCGGCGATCCGGCGGGCGTGGTGCTCGGACCCGATCGCGCGGTGCTGCTGGCCTGGCTGGCCGAGTCGCTGAGCTCCCGGCTGGGTCTGGGCACCGGGATCGTGCTGTCGCGTCTGGATGACGAGGCGAATGTGGCGCCGTGGCTGCGGATAGCGAATCGCTATGGCGCGCACGTGCGCTGGGCGGAAGTGGAGATCGAGACCTGCGAGATGCCGGCCTGGCAGTTCGAGGAGCTCATCGGCCCCACCGCCCGGCTGGTGGCGCTGACTGCCGCCTCCCCCATCGTCGGCTCCGCGCCCGCGGTGCGGGTGGCCGCGGACCGCGTGCACGAGGTCGGCGGGCTGCTGGTCGCCGACTGCTTCGGCGCCGCGCCCTACGCGCTCCTCGACATCGACGAACTCAATGCCGATGTGATCGCGCTGAGCGCGCCCGCCTGGGGCGGTCCGCAGATCGGCGCGCTGGTCTTCCGCGATCCGGCGTTCCTGGACCGCATCCCGTCCATGTCGCTGAACCCCTACGCCAAGGGCGCGGAACGGCTCGAGGTGGGCGGCCACCAGTACGCCCTGCTGGCCGGCCTCACCACCTCCATCGACTACCTGGCCTCGCTCGACGAGCACGCCGAGGGCACCCGGCGCCAGCGTCTGGAAATGTCGATCACGTCCCTGCAGGACTATCACGACCATCTCTTCGAGCACCTGATGTCCGTGCTCGACACCATCCCCAACCTGACCGTCATCGGCCGGGCCTCCACCCGCATCCCGACGGTGAGCTTCACCATCTCGGGCACGCAGGCGGAGAAGGTCTCGGCCAAGCTGGCCGACGCCCGCATCGGCACCCTGAGCGGCTCCCACGGCGGCAGCCGCCTGCTCGACGCACTGGGCGTCAATGACGAAGGCGGCGCCGTGACCATCGGACTCGCGCCCTACACAACGAAATTCGAGATCGACCAGCTGGGCCGCGCGCTGGCGGCGCTGGACACCTAGAGCTCGCGAATCTGCAGGATCACCTTGCCGACCGTCTCGGCGGAGTCCAGCAGGCGGTGGGCCTGGGCGGCGTCGGTGGCCGGCACCTCCGCCGACACCACCGGCACGACGGTCCCGTCGGAGATGAGCGGCCACAGGTGGCGGCGCAGCTCGGTGATGATCTCGGACTTCGATCCGCGCCCGGTCTCGGGGCGCCGCCGCAGATTGGTGGCGTGAATCGATCCCCGCTTGCCCAGCAGCGTGCCCAGATTCAATTCCGCGGTGACCCCGCCCTGCATGCCGATCACCACCAGGTGCCCGTCCTCGGCGAGCGCCTGGACATTCCGCTCCAGATACGCCGCGCCCATATTGTCGAGAATGATGTCCGCGCCCGGATATTCGCTGTGCAGTGTGGTCACGAAATCGTGCTCGCGGTAATTGATCAGCAGCGTCGCGCCCAATTCCGCGCACCGGTCCAGCTTGTACTGCGAACCCGCCGTGACCGCGACCCGCGCGCCCAGCGCCCGCGCCACCTGGATGGCGTGGGTGCCGATTCCGCTGCCGCCCCCGTGAATCAGCAGCAACTGCCCGCTGTGCAGGCCCGCTGTCATCACCAGGTTGGACCACACCGTGGCCGCCACCTCCGGCAGCGCCGCCGCCGCGGCCACATCCAGCCCCTCCGGCACGGGCAGCAGCTGGGTCGCGGGCGCCACCACCCGCTCGGCGTAGCCGCCGCCGGACAGCAGCGCGCACACCGGATCGCCGGCCCGCCAATCCCGCACGCCCGGACCGACTTCCGCGACCATCCCGGACACTTCGAGGCCCAGAATCTCGCTGGCTCCCGGCGGCGGCGGATAGAAACCCTGCCGCTGCAGCAGGTCGGCGCGATTCACCCCCGCGGCCACCACATCGATCGCAACCTCGCCCGGTCCGGGCGCGGGCAGGTCGTCCACCTGCGCCCATTTCATCACCTCGGGCCCACCGAAACCGTCGAGCGTCACCGCATACATGAAAACGAGCGTACGGCCGGAGCTCACCGATTACTGTCAGGCCGTCCTCGGCGTGGGCCCAGCATCTTCTCAGCATCGGCCGTCACCGTGGAGTGGAGGGATTCGAAAGGAGATTCCATGATCACCACCCTGGCCGTCCTCGGCGGCATGGTCATCCTGGCGGCTATGGCGATGTCCGGATTCATCGCGACCGATGCGCCGCGTGCCCTGGTCCGTATCCGCAAGCGCTGAACCGGGCCGCGCCTAAACCCTGATAACGCGGCACGTCCGGGCCGGCAAGGTTACGCCCGGGGAAAGTAACTTCGACCCCCTCCGCGCAGGGGTGGAAGGTACTAGCGTTCCGGGGCATGAGCAGTTTCGTCGATTTCCAGAACGAGATCTATCTCTCCGGCCTCGCGGGCATCGTCCCGGCGCTACCCATGACGGCGGCGGGTCTGGAGGAGAAGGCTCGGGAGGTGCTGGATCCGGCGGCCTTCGCTTATGTGGCGGGCAGTGCGTCCACCGAACGCACCGCGCACGCCAACCTCTCCGCCTTCGAGCGATACCGGCTGCTGCCGCGCGTACTGCGCGGCGCCACCGGGCCCGGGGCGCGCGACCTGTCGGTGGACGTGCTCGGAACCCGTTTGGCCGCACCGATTCTCACCGCGCCGATCGGCGTGCTGGGGTTGCTGCACGAGCGCGGCGAGACCCTGGTCGCCGAGGTCACCCGGGAACTGGGCATCGGCATGTGCCTGTCCACCGCCGCCTCCTCCACCATCGAGGAGGTCGGGGCGCGGGCCGGCGACTGGTGGTATCAGCTGTACTGGCCCAATGACATGGAGCTCGCCCGCTCCTTCGTCGAGCGCGCCGAGAAGTCCGGCGCCAAGGCCATCGTCGTCACCGCCGACACCCCCAGCCTGGGTTGGCGGCCGCGCGACCTGCAGCTCGGTCACCTGCCGTTCCTGCAGGGCAAGGGCATTGCCAACTATCTGTCCGATCCGGTCTTCCGCGCCAAGCTCAGCGCCCCGCCGGAGGAGAGCGAGGAGGCGATGCGGGCTGCCGTGCTCACCTGGATCGGACTGTTCGGCAACCACGGTCTGCGCCCGGCCGACATCGCCCGGCTGCGGGACTGGACCGAACTGCCCATCGCGGTGAAGGGCGTGCTGCACCCCGACGACGCCCGCCAGGTGGTCGACGCGGGCGCGGACGCGGTGGTGGTGAGCAATCACGGTGGCCGTCAGGTGGACGGGGCGGTCGGTGCGCTGGACGCGCTGCCGACCATCGTGGCCACCGTCGGCGATCGTGCGGATGTGCTGTTCGACTCCGGCATCCGCACCGGCTCCGACGTCATGATCGCGCTCTCGCTGGGCGCCAAGGCCGTCCTCTACGGCCGCCCCTGGGCGTACGGCCTGGGCCTGGCCGGCGCCGACGGCGTGCGCCACGCGCTACGCTGCCTGCTCGCGGATTTCGATGCGGCCATGGGACTTTCGGGCTGCACCTGCCTGCACGACCTGAGCCGGACCATGATCTCCACCTATCGCGTTTAGGCCTTCCCGGCGGAAGGAGTCCTGCTGTGGGAACGCGTTCGTCCGGGCCGCGAGCTGAGGAGGAGCGATCAAACGCCGTCACAACAACGAGCCGGTGGCCGAGTCCGGAGGCCGGGCCGCGGCCGAACCGCGGTGGCTCACCCCGGAGCAGCAGCGCGCCTGGCGGGCCTACATGGACGGCAGCCAGCGGCTCATGTCCGAACTCAACCGGCAGCTGCAACGCGACTGCGACCTGTCCTTCGCCGACTACCGCATCCTGGTGAAGCTGTCCGAGGCGCCCGGCCGTGCGCTGCGCATGAGTGATCTCGCCGACGGCGTGCTCTCCTCCCGCAGCCGGCTCACCCACCAGATCCGCCGTATGGAGGCGCAGCAGATGGTTCGCCGCATCGCCTGCGAGGACGACGGCCGCGGCGTGCTGGCCCAGCTCACCGAGGAGGGCCTGCGGCGCCTGCGGGCCGCCGCTCCCGGCCATGTCGCCGCGGTGCGCCGCTTCTTCGTGGATCTGCTCACCCCGCAGCAGCTGGCCGCCGTGGCCGCCGCCCTGGACCTGGTGAACCTGGCGGCCGACCATCGCGCCGGCGCCCGCGCGACAGCCGATCTCGACTGACCGGTCCACCCGAATCGGAAGTGGGAGGCAGACCGCACACGCCATCGGTTAGGATCGATCGCCTGGAAGCGTGGCAGAGCGGCCGAATGCACTCGCCTTGAAAGCGAGCGTCGTGAAAGCGACCGGGGGTTCAAATCCCTCCGCTTCCGCTGAGAACCCGCAGGTGGATAAGGCCTTTCGAGCCCGAGAACGCCTGCGTGGTCATCGTCGTCGACGGATGAGGGTGCAGGCCCGGGTATCACCACCCGCACCCGCACCCTCGGCATGCGGCACGCCTTCGACGCCGATCACATCGACGACACCACGCGAAAGCTGGTGGCGGACTGCCGAATCTGGTTCCCTCATGGGGAACGCGATCTCGCCGCGGAGTGACGGTTCCCGGCAGATGTGGATCGACGTTGTCTGCTGAACGCTGACCGACGGTTTCTGGTAAATGTGGCGGGGTGGCCAGCCGTCGCATCGCGAGTCGCTTGTTCGGTGCCTTCGCGAGCGCTGCCCTGCTGGCCGGCGCGGCGACCGTCGAAGCCCCACTCGCCGTGACCGATCCACCCGTGGAGACCGGCTCCAATGAGGAGTCCGCGCCGGGCCTCGATCCGGTCCACCCCGCGCAGGCTCGCATCGAACGGGTCGAGACAGTGGCCGGGAACCTGCTCGCCGTTTTCGTCGCCTCCCCGGCCATGGGCCGCACCGTCGAGGTGCAGGTGCTGCTGCCCGCGCACCGTGACAGCCCCCGTCCGACCGTCTACATGCTCGACGGACGCAGCGCCGCATCCGATGTCAACAACTGGACCGCCCGCGGCGGCGCGCTGCCCTTCTTCGCCGACAAGAACGTGAATGTGGTCTTCACCCTCGGCGGCCCGGCCAGCTACTACACCGACTGGCAGCGCAGCGATCCCAAGCTCGGCACCAATCGCTGGGAGACCTTCCTGACCCGCGAGCTGCCGCCGCTCATCGACACCCGCTTCGGCGGGGACGGCATGAACGGCCTGGAGGGCGTCTCCATGGGCGCGGAGGCGGCCATGATGCTGGCCACCCGCAATCCGGGCCTATATCGCGCGGTGGCGGCGCACAGCGGTTGCTACGCAATGAGTTCCGACTTCGGGCAGGCGCAGGCTCGCGCCGTGGTCGGGACGTTCGGCGGGGATCCGGACAATATGTTCGGCCCGTCCGGCGATTCCCAGTGGGCCGACCACGACGTGCTGGCCCGAGCGGAAGCCTTGCGCGGCAAGGCGATCTATCTGTCGTCCGGTAGCGGGCTGCCCGGGGAGCACGACACCCCGGGCAATCCGGACCTGCGCAACGCCGTGCTGTTCGGCGGGCCCATCGAGGCGGGCGCCGACATGTGCACCCGCCAATTGGCCGACCGGCTGGCGCAATTGGCGATCCCGGCCACGGTCGACCGTCGGCCCACCGGAACGCACTCCTGGCCCTACTGGGCCGACGAACTGCCTCGCTCCTGGCCGACCATGGCCGCGGGGCTGGGCATCGGCTAGCGGGCCGTTCAGCCGACGAAACGAGCGACGATCTCCGGGTCCGTGGCGAAGCGCAGGAAGGCGTCGTTCTCGTGCGGGTCGCCCGCGGTGATGCGGACGCCGTCGGTGCCGTAGGGCCGGAGGATGACCCCCGCCTCGGTGCTCGCCGCGCCGTACTCGGCACTGCGGTCGCCCAGTGGCAGCCAGACGAAGTTGGAGTGGCTCACCGGCACCCGGTAGCCCGCCGCGAGCAGCGCCTCCCGCATGCGATCGCGTTCGGCGACAACGGCATCGGTGCGCTCCAGCAGTTCGTGCCGCGCCTCCAGCGAGGCGATGGCCGCCGCCTGCGCCACCCGGCTCACGCTGAACGGGATGTGCACCTTCATGAGCGCGGTGATCACCTCGGGCGCGCCGACCGCGTACCCGACCCGCAGGCCCGCCAGACCGTACGCCTTCGAAAACGTGCGCAGCACCAGCACATTCGGCCGGGTGCGGCCCAGCTCGACGCCGTCGGGGAAGTCCTCGGCGGGCATCCGCAGGTACTCGAAGTACGCCTCGTCCAGCACCACCAGCACGTCGGCGGGCACCCGGTCGAGGAACTCCACGATCTCCGCCCTGCCGCGGGCGGTGCCGGTCGGGTTGTTCGGGTTGCAGACGAAGACCACCCGGGTGTTCGGGGTGATGGCCGCCGCCAAAGCGTCCAGATCATGGGTGAATTCGCCGTCCAGCGGCACCTGCACCGCCTTGGCGCCCGCCACCTGGGCGACGATCGGGTACGCCTCGAACGAGCGCCACGCGAACAGCACCTCGTCCTCGGGATGGCGGCAGGTGATCTGCACCAACTCCTGGCACAGCGCCACGCTGCCGCAGCCGGCCGCCACGTTCTCGAGCTCCACACCCAGGAAATCCGCGAGCGCGCCACGCAATTCGACGGCGTGGTTGTCCGGGTACCGGTTCGACAGCTCGACCGCCTCGGCAATGGCCTTGGTCACCGACGGCAGCGGCGGGAAGGTGGTCTCGTTGCTGGCCAGCTTCACCGCGCCGGGGTGTGTCTTGCCGGCGACGTACGCCGGGATGGCATCGAGGTCCGGGCGAATGTGCGCGCTCACCCCTCCACCCTATGTCCCGCTCGCCCGCGGCCGCTCCGGGGTGCCGACTGGTTTGCCGATCAGGACTTGCGTGGGACCGAATGGGACTCGGCCGGAATATCTCCGGGATATCGGACCCTGGGAAAGATTTATCTCGTTTTTACCTAGCGCAACTACAGTGGCCCTATGGCGGGCATTTATCGAGATCTCGCCCCTGTGCACGACACGACCATGGTTCCGCTCACTGTGCTAGAACCCGAGGGGCATGCGCGCGGCGGCATCGTGGTGTTGCACGAATCACGTGAATTCACCGAGCCATTGCTGGAACTCATGCGTTCGCTCGCCGACGACGGGTGGACCGTCCTGGCCCCCGACCTCTTCCACCGCCCCGCCAACGGCAGCACCCACCCGATCTTCGGCGACGAACTGTTCGCCGCCTTCGACGCCTGCTTCGAGTGGCTCACCGGGCACGGCGTCTTCCGCGACTGCATCGGCGTGCTCGGCTTCGACTCGGCCGGCACCGCCGCCGCCCTGGTCGCCACCAATCGCCCCATCGGCGCCGCCGTGAGCGTCGCGGCCCCCGGCATCGAAACCCCGCTCACCCCGCAGGCCGTCGCACTGCTCGCCGCCGCCCCCGCCTTCCAGGCCCCCTGGCTCGGCCTCTTCGGCGAGGATGACCCGCTGACCCCGCCCGACCAGGTCGACCGCCTGCGCGAGGCCGCCGCCCACGCCGACGTCGCCACCCTCGTGGTCACCTACCCCGGTCTCCACCACCGTCCCGACCACCCCGGCTTCGACCCCGCCGCCCTCGACGACGTCTCGGTCCTCGACGCGCAAACCAGAATCTACGAATGGTTCGACTCGCACCTACGCTGACCAGCCGATTTGGCCTATTGGTCACCCGCTGTGTAATCTTCTGTCCCGGCGGTTCGAAAGGAACCGGCGCCCTCGAAGAGGGGCACCAGGAGGCGTGCCAGAGCGGCCGAATGGGACTCACTGCTAATGAGTTGTCCCTTCACGGGGACCGGAGGTTCAAATCCTCTCGCCTCCGCCACCGCCCGGTACGCCGGGTGCACATTTGAATAGCCATGCGCCCGTAGCTCAACGGATAGAGCATCTGACTACGGATCAGAAGGTTGGGAGTTCGAGTCTCTCCGGGCGCGCAGAAAGAAGCCCCTGACCAGGGAAAAGCTGGCCGGGGGCTTCTTGGCGTAATGGGCATACTGGACCTTCACCAAGAAAACACCAAGAATTGGCTACCAAACGTCAGTCCGCTGGCGACGCCGAAATCCGTCTCCAGTCAGATCGATTCAGTTCCAGGGTCGTTCGGTCAGAGCAGGATGACACGGACGTTGGGTGCTGCTTGTTCGGCTGCCTTGGCGAGACGGGCGTCGAAGGTGACGAGCGGGGCGTCGTGTATGGCCGCGACGGCGAGGCAGGCGGCGTCGTAGACCGAGACGTTGTGCGCATAGCCCAAACCGCCTGCAGTAGAGCGAGATCGGTTCTGACGTATTCGATCTGTATGGCGGTGAGTGCGCCGAAGGCGGCATCCGCGTCCTTGGTGCTCAGGCGATCACCGAGGAAGGCCTTGCGCACGGTGCGCAGCACCTCCAGCGGCATATGGGCGGGCGCGATCCAGTCGTCGTCGCCGAGCATGACCGCGCGTGCGGCGTCGCCTTGCGTCGAGGGGCTGGATAGTGCCATAACCATCACGTTCGCGTCGACGACGATCACTCGTCGTCCTCGCGTCCGCCCCCGATCTCCTCGACCGCCTCGTCGGCGCTCATACTCAAGCTCAGGCGGCCGACCAGGGTCTCGAGGAGGTGCTTGTTGCGCTCGGCGCGGAATTCTCGTTCCAGCAGTGCACGCAGATATACCTGTGTCGACTGGCCCCGGGCCGCCGCTCGCGCAGCGATCGCGTCCCGAACTTCCTTGGGCACGTCCTTGATCTGGATTGCAACAGCCATGCTCGCATTCCACATGCGCATGGCATGCGCATGTGGCGATTATGGCGGTTGACCCGGTCGCGGAACTGCGTCGGTCGGGTCATCCCCCACGAACGCGATCCCCGTTGTTCCAAGGTTCAGTTTCCGAGTTTGCGAGGGTCCGGGAATCCGAGCTCTGTGTATCCGGGTGCGCGTTTGCGTAGAGAGGAGGCGATCACGGGGGTGAGGATGTCGTGGTAGTCGTGGACGGTCGCGGTGGTCTTGCCGGGGTGGGAGCGGGTGATGCGTCCGGCGTATTGGACGAGGCGGCCTTTGAACGAGACGGGTGCTGCGAGAAACAGCGTGTCGAGGGCGGGGCAGTCGAAGCCTTCGCCGATGTAGGAGCCGGTACCGACGAGCAGTAGAGGGGCACCGCCGGCTGCGCGCGTTGCGATCGATTCGATGATGGTTTGGCGTTCACGGGCTTTCGTCCCGCCGCGCAGGGTGATGATGTCGTCGCAGCCGGCGGCGGTGAGGTGTTTGGCGAGTGCGTCGACGTGGTCGACCCAGGTGGTGAGGACCAGAATGTTGGCACCCGCCTGATGGGCATCGACGACATCGGTGACGATCTGTTTCAGGCGATCTTCGTCGGCGACGAGTGCGCGGTAGATCTCGGCGATGCCACCAGGCTGGCTGGGATCGGCGTCGCCGTCGTAGGCGAATTGGGTTGGGTGTACGTGGAGAACTCGGTGCGGTGCGGGCGCGTCGCCGCCAGTCGGCAGGTGGCCTGCTGCGGGTGCGTCGATGGTGTGGGTGTGTGAGCCGAGTTGGTGGTAGATGAGGTCGTCGAGTTGGTCGCGCCGGTATGGGGTGGCGGTGAGGCCGAGCCAGTGTCGGGCGGGGATCTGGTTGAGGACGTCGGTGAAGGCGGAGGCGGCGATGTGGTGGCATTCGTCGACCACGACGAGGCCGTACCCGCCGGTGAGCTCGTCGACATTGGTGCGGCGGGCGAGGGTGGGGAGCAGGGCGACGTCGATTACCCCTGTGGTCTTGGATCGGCCGCCGCCGATCTGTCCGCATTTGATGCCGAGGTGATCGAGGATCCGGGTCCGCCATTGATCGGCGAGGGCTTTGCGGTCGACGAGAACCAATGTCGACCTGGCGCGGGAAGCGATTGCCGCGCAGGCGATCACGGTCTTGCCGGTGCCCGGTGGTGCGACCAGCACGCAGGTGTCCTCGGCATCGATGGCGCGCAATGCGGTGTGCTGCTCAGGCCGCAGCTCGCTCGAACAGGTGAAGGTCTGCTCGCTGCCGTCGATTCGGTTGTCCTCGATACTCAGTGTGCTGTCGGCTGATTCGACGAGCGTGGTGAGCAGGGGAAGTAGTCCTCGGGGCAGGATCAAGTCGCCGTCGAGGGTTTCGTCGTAGCTGCGCAGGAATCGTGGTGTGTCCCATGTGCTTCGGCGTGTGCGCTGGCGGGTGTAGAACTCCGGGTTCGGGATGGAGGCGGCGTGCTTGACCGCCGAGATCATGGCCGGGCCGAGATCGGCGGTGCTCAGCTGGAGCCGGGCCTCGAGCGTTGCACGGATGATCGGTGCCGGGCGGGGCACGATTTTCGACGAGGTCGGTAGCTGTAGCCGCCGGACATTGTGGCCGACTTTCGGTTCGCCGAGCGCGGCGGCCAGTGAGTCGACCTGTTTCGGTGAGAGCCGGGGGATGCTGGACAGGTATGCCCACTGGTCGTCGAATGGTTCGAGGGTGGCCGGATCGAGGAACAGCGTGGTTCCGTGTCGGCGTCGGGCACCGTTGAGGGGTGCGGCGATCAGATTGCCCATGCCGCGGCCGGTATGGGTGTCCTGTGACGGGAACAGTCGGTCGTAGCTGGACAGACTCATGCTGCCGCGCAATTGGATTGCCTCGGCGAGCAGTCCGGTGGCGATCCGCCGCGCGGTAGCGGCGGGCGTGGCCGCGGCGAAGAAGATCCACACATGCGCGCCGCGCCCCGACTGGGACACCTCCAGCGCTGCTGGAATATCTTTGGCGCGAGCGGCCTTCAAGAATGCCAAGGCGTCGAGCAAGGCTGCGCTCTTGTCGAAGTCCGCCGCTACCCACCAGCAGGTGTCGTCGTCGGTGAGCGGGTACAGGCCGACATGGTGATCGCCGCGCAAGTGGCGGGCGATGACGTCGTTGGTGAGCGGCAGGTACGGTGCCTCCGACCGCGACATACCCTTGCTCCATCGGCCCCGGATGGCGGGCATCCACCCGGAGCGGCCGTCACGGCGGTTCTCCCAGCGGACCGCGTAAACGTCGTCGCGGCAGCGGAAAAGGTCGAGGTAGAACCGGACCTTGGCCTCCGGGCTGGAACGCATGTCGACCGGTGTCCCCACCGCCGTCTGATCCGGAGCGGCGGCACGAGCCTGCTGTTCGGTCAGATCGAGCAAACGGCGCAGACGAGCGGTCTCCGCACGGAGGCTTTCGAGCTCGCCGGGATAGCGTTCCACGAGCAACCAGTCTGCCGTGCACTGCCCTGCTCGTCGACGGTGTATGGGGGACGCCGTGAGACACCGCATCCTGTTGAGGGGACTTTTCAGCGGAATCGCATGCTGCCGTGAGGTTTCCGGATTGTTGGGTGCCGGTCACCGGTAGGCTCTGGAGACGTCGGCACCGTCACCTGAGGAGCAAGGACAGGATTCTGAAGGCGATCAAGAATTCGCAGCGAGCTGCGGCCGGTCCACTCGAGGAGTTGATCTATCGCGCCGGTGAGCTCAAGGCGGAACTGGTGGCGTTCGCGCAAAGTTCGCGTTTCGACAGGCAGTTGACCGCCGCGCTGATCGACGCCGCCGACGATCAGGGCTATCTGGACGAAGACCTGGCGATTCTGACCGTTGATCATTTCGCGCTGCAGCATCGACTGCCCGACGGTCGTACCGTCGTCGAACGGTTTGTCGCTCAACATCGTCCGCCGCTGTCCGGCAGTGATCGGGAGCTGCTGCTGGGATGGCGCGACGTCGTCGAGGGATGCTTCGAGGTGAGGCTCGTCGATGGGGTCGAGATTGTGCTGCACAACCTGATCGACGACCTGGTCTACCGCGTCTATTCGAATCTCGGGGCTGCGCCGTTCGCTCGTCTGCGAAAGGGCATGTTCGCCATCGCCAGGATTGTGCCCCTGTCGCAGGATGCTGATGCGTGGCTCGTCAGCGGAAACTTCGCGGCGCTTCCCAAATCCGCGGTGCGCCAAGTAGCGCAGAACGCCCTGACCGTACTGACCGCGCATCCGGAGTTGTTGCGCCGCAACCCCGAACTGCTGCGGCGAGCCTGGGAGATGCAGACGCAGGACCGCGCGGATTTCATCGACCTGTTCGGCGGCGACCTGGTGGTGCTAACGGTGGAGGAGTTCCGGGAGAGACTGAGCGAGCATTACCGGCGACGCCGGCAGAAGGCACTCGCGGGTCTCGACGACAAGGCGGCCAAGCGCGCCGCCGCGGCCGGACCGACTCCTGACATGCTCGTCGAACTGCCCGAACAGCTGTGGGACGTAGAGACGGTCGGCGTGATCTACGACGAGGTCGAAGGGCTCAACTTCTATGGCGACTTCGGTCGGCTGGAGGCCCTGTTCGCCGATCCCGCGCTCGCTGGCGACCGGACCTACCTCGCGGTGCTGCGCGGCTATCTGCGTGACGATTCCGTTTCCACACTGCCGATCCGGCGTCTGGTCGAGCGTCATCGGGAAGGGGCCGATCCGGTGTTCCGCAAGTTGTTGGGAAAGCCCGGATTCTGTTGGGACCGCGACGGAGAAGCTCTGCTGCGCCGTCGCAAGAAGGAATTCTTCGATTGCGCGCCGACGCCCAGCATCTCCGTCGTCGGTGAGCATCTGGCCGAACTTCTCCGTCACAACCGATAGGCCACGAGATGGGCAGGCTCACAAAAGCGCAGCTACGGGCCATGGTCGAAGAAGCCACAGTGGACGCCTACGGCGACGAAGAACAGCTGTTCGGCTTCTTCTACACCATGATCGTCGACCACCTGGATACCCCTTTCGAGGTGGAGGTCTTCGGGTTGACGGTCACCGTCAGCTCGATCGACTTGCTAGCTGGCAGTGGGACTGTCGCCATCTGCACCCACGGGCGGTCCCGCCAGGCAATCGGCATTCTCGACCTCCCCTTGCCCTCACCCCCTCCGAGCGGAGCCGAATGGATCGAGGCGTACCGACATTGGGCACCCTGAAATTGTGTAGGTTCAGGGCGGAAAGATGAAGGTCGCAATACCGACCGATCTCACTGCCCACCCGGCTGAGCGAGGGCAAACCCGCACAAGGTCGGCGCCCCCCGAAAATCAAGCTCAGGTCGTGGACTCTGCCGCGTTGGTGTCGAAGGTCGCCACTCCCAAACCTCTCCACGCTTCGAGGAGGCGTTTGTCACCCGAGGCGGCGACGAGGTCGGTGTCCTCCAACTGTTCGGCCGATGCGCAGTGGACCGCGTCGTAGCCGCGCAGCGCCAGAGACTCCGCCAACTGCGCTGCGCGCAGGATCAGGGGTTCGTCCACCTCGACAATGTCGATCTGTGGCCAGAGTTGGTCGAGGAGTCGTCGGCACGCCGTGTACTCGGTTTCGTCGAGGCGTGCCATGCGGTGGGCTTGGGCGAGTGCGGCGGCGGTTTCGACGTAGAGCATCCTGCTCGACACCACGGCGTCGGCGTCATCCCAGAATCGGCGACAGGCCGGACTGCTCGGTTCGTCGACGAGCAGCGGTACGAATGCCGAGGTGTCGAGGTATCCGATCATCGGCGCTGCTCATCGATCAGTTCGCTGACGATTCCTTTCCCGTGGACGGGTGTGGGTGCCGGCTGCTTCTTCTTGCGTGCCGGTTGTATGCGCCCTTCGGCCCGCAGCTGTTCGAGTCTGGTGGGCTGCTCGACGGGAACGATGCGGGCGATCGGTCGTCCGTGATCGGTGATGGTGACGGTGCGGCCGGAGCGGACCTCTGCCAGGTGACGGCTGAGGCTGTCGCGCAGTTCTCGGATCCCGACGTCCATGATCGACTCCTACGTGGCCACAAGTTGACAATGAATTATAGCCACAGATCGGCTCGATGTAAGGCCGATGCGACCGTGGGGGCACAGGTCGGGTGCGCGCGCCCGCTGCGACTGGCTGAAGGGTCTGTACGGTGTCGCAATTCGGGGCGTACAGACTCGACCTATCACCAAAAAAATCCCAAGAATTCGGGGCCGTTCTGCCCCGAGTTCCGTGCCCAAACCCGCAGGGTGCGCAGGTCAGCCGTTCGTACCCACTTGAACTGAGAAATGCGTGATCACACCGAAATTCGGGGCGTCACCTGCACGTTGATCGAACCTCTCGATCAGAAGGTTGGGAGTTCGAGTCTCTCCGGGCGCGCTTCAGCTCAACGGCCCCACACCAGAAGGTGTGGGGCCGTTGGCTTTTGGCGCGTGACCCCGACGGCTGGAGGTCGAGGGTCTTCAGGATGCCAGTATGTGAAACAAGATCATTCGCAACCTTTGTCGCACGCACGCAGCCGACGGGAGGCATCCATTGCTCATGAGGCCGGCGTTTGCACTGCGTGGTCGGCACAGTTGGAGGCGCAGCGCTCCAGACGTGAAAGGCGTGTCAGGCCTGTGGATTTCGTGCGTACGGCCTGTTGGACGCGGATGGATCTGGTGGGATGGAGGCGGCGAGGGTCTTAATCCTTGGCCGCTTCCGCCCGTGGTGTGTGGGTGCTCGGATATCGCCCGCGCTGGGGGGTGTACATCTGTGCGGCGCTGGCGATTCCGACCGGGGCGCCGAGGGTGAGGCCACTGATCGCGCCGCCGCGAGGGGGCCGACAGGGGTGGCGAGCCCGAATTGTGTTGCGGCGACGGCGAGCGCCCCGCTGAAGTCTGTGGATGTGTCCACGGTGGCGACCCACTGATCAAGAGCATCAGTCATGCGACTGACTGTCAGTTGATCACTGTAGAGGCTTCGATGAGATCGTGACAAGCCCTGTGATGGCAGAATTTCAGTCAATAGACCGAGAGGGGTGTCATGGTGTACGTCGAGGCGTCGGTTCGTCGGCAGCAGATGGTGACCGCCGCGCGCAGGGTGCTGTCGCGCGACGGTGTGGCGCGGACCTCGGTGCGCGCGGTTGCCGCCGAGGCCGGGGTCCCGCTGGGCACGATGCAGTATGTGTTCCCGTCCAAGGAGCTGTTGCTGCGCGCGGTGATCGAGGACGTGGTCGACGAGATCGCGGCGGTGCTCAAGGATACGGCCGAACTCGAGTACGGGCTCGAGCACGCGATCCGGCGCGGCATCACCAGCTTCTGGTCCCGGCTGGTCGTCGAACAGAGGGACCTGCAGGTCATGCAGTACGAGTTGACCACATACGCCCTCCGGACGCCGGGGCAGGAGAGCTTGGCCCGCTGGCAGTACGAGCGCTACGCGAGCGTCGTCGCCGAATGGTGTCAGCAGGCCGCCCACAATGCCGGCGAAACCTGTGCGGTGCCCTTCGGCCGACTCGGCCGGCTCATCGTCGCCGCCCTCGACGGGCTCGTGCTCCAGCATGTGTGCGATCCCAACATCGCCCGTTCGCGTGAGGATCTCGACGCCGCCATCGACATGCTCGTCGCGCTGGCGAATGTCCGCCGCGGCACCCGCGTGGGGGCCTGAACCGGCGGCCGAACGCCTCGAGCCGTACGCCGATCAAGTCGGCCGTATTGGTTTTCCACTTCCGGGGCATTGCGCTGTCCGGGGTCGCGTCGTAGCCTGAGGCAAATCAGTCATACGACCGACTTTTCGAAGGACACCGGGAATGCATGATGTCGACGTCGTCGTGGTGGGGGCCGGCCTCGCCGGCTCGAGTGCCGCGCGCAAGCTTGTCGAGGCCGGTCGGACGGTGATCGTGCTGGAGGCGCGGGACCGCGTGGGCGGCCGCACCGAGGGCGGCGTTCTGGACGGTCATCCGGTCGAACTCGGCGGGACCTGGCTCGGCGAGGGGCACGAGGAGATGTACGCCCTCGTCGAGGACCTCGGCCTCGAGACGTTCCGCACGTGGAACGACGCGGGCAAGGTCCTCGTGCAGCTCGGCGGGAAGCAGTCGCGCCTCGGCAGCCAGAAGGGCGCGACGCCCAAGCTCAACCCGTTCGCGCTCGCCGACCTGGCCCAGGGCCTCCTGAGGTTCGAGCGGCTCGCGAAGACCGTCGACCCCGCGCAGCCCTGGGCGCATCCCCGAGCGCGTGAACTGGACGGCCAGACCTACGAGTCGTGGGTGCGCCGCAACTTGCGCACCCACAGCGGTCGTACCTACTTCCGCGTCGTGGCCGAGGCGCTGCTCTCCGCCGATTCGGTCGACGTCTCGCTTCTGCACATGCTCTTCTACTCGGCGAGCAACGGCGATCTCGAAACCCTCATTTCCGTCGACAAGGGTGCGCAGCAGGACCGGGTCGTCGGCGGCTCGGTCCTCGTCTCGGAGCGACTCGCCGAGGGGCTCGACGTACGCCTCGGGTCGCCTGTCACGACGGTCGCCCAGGACGACGACGGCGTCACGGTCACGACCCGCTCCGGCGAGGCGTTCTCCGCGCGGCACGTGATCATCGCGGTGCCGCCGACCCTCGCCGGGCGCCTGCGCTACGACCCCGTGCTGCCCGCCTGGCGCGACCAGCTGACCCAGAAGCTCCCCGCCGGGACCGTGATCAAGACGTTCGCGTCGTACCCGACGCCGTTCTGGCGCGAGAACGGCCTCAACGGCCAGGCGATCTCCGAGGCCGGCCCCGTCAAGGTGACCTTCGACGTCTCGCCTCCCGGCGGCGAGGTCGGCATCCTGCTGGGCTTCGTCGAGGGCGGCGAGGCGCGCCGGTGGCAACGGCTGTCCGCGGACGAACGACGCAGCGAAGTGCTCGGCAGCTTCGTCCGATACTTCGGGCCCGCGGCGGCCAACCCGACCTCCTACGTCGAGAAGGACTGGAGCGCGGAAGAATTCACGCGCGGCTGTTACGGCGCGCATTTCGCGCCGGGCGTGTGGACCAGCTACGGCGACGTGCTTCGTGAACCGATCGGCCGCGTGCACTGGGCCGGCGCGGAGTACGCCGTCGAATGGAACGGCTACATGGAAGGCGCGGTCCGATCCGGCCGCCGCACCGCGGACGAGATTCTGGCCCGATGACCGACATCAACATGACCGATGCCGACGCCGCGAGCGTCGAGAGCTCTTCTGTCGGAACCGGTTTCGCGGACCCCCGGCACCACCGGGCGACCGGAGGGCGCCGAACCCGCCCACGACAACCCGACTCGCCCGGTTACTTCCAGGCGGCGAGGTTGGGGAGGTCGCCGGTGAGGTCGGTGCCGGGGGAGCGGCCGATCAGCCAGGCGGCGAGGGCGGCGGTGGGCCCGGTGATGGTCGCGGTCGGGACGCCGACGGTGCCGGTGTAGCCGGAATCGGTGGCGGTGACCGTGAAGCCGGTGCCGCCGGCGGGCTCGACCTCGGTAATGGACTGGGCCAGGAGGCGGGCGGCGAAGTCGGCCGGCCAGTCGGCGGGGGTGTAGCCGATATCGAGGTCCACGTGGTGGATCTCCACTTCCAGCAGGCGCATCCACGGGATGCGGGTAGCGGGGATCTCGCCGCCCTGGCGGTTGCGGACGAGAGTGGGCCAGCGGTCGGCGGGCATGACCCGGGCCAGGTCCAGCCATCGTTCGGCGGAGGCGGTGAAGTCCTCGAGCTGGTCGCGCAGCGGGCGGGGGGCGCCCGCCTCGATGTCGGCCTCGCGGAGGAATTGGCTTGCGTACTGCGGGGTTTCGATGCCGGTGCGGGCCCACAGCAACAGATTGACCAGGCTGTCGGCATTGCGGGAGAGGTGGGCGAGCACATGGCCGCGGGTCCAGCCGGGCAGTAGTGAGGGTTCCACCAGGTCGGCGTCGCCGAGGGCGGCGATCGCGGGGAGCAGGCGCTCGGTCGCGGCGGCGACGGTGTCGAGCAGGGCTGCGGTGTCGGCGAGTTGCGCATCGCTGGTCACGAGTCCGACCCTACCCAGTCGGAGCGGTCAGTGACCGGATGAGCGCGTGGTGTGCCGCCGCCGGGTCGGGATTCCGGAATCCCGTTCGGCCACAACGATTTGCACCGCCAGCGCCACCAGCCACAGCGACATGGCCCCGACCTGGATGCGCTGTGCGATGCCCAGGCCGTAGTTGCCGGGCAGATTGTCGGCGATCAGCATCCACGCCGTCACCGCCGAACCGACGATCAGAATCCACAGTCCGGTGTGCCGCAGAATCGGCCAGCGCCGGTATTTGAAGGCGGCCACGGTGAACGCGATCATCGCGATGTAGATGGAGAACACCGCCAGCGTGCTGGTCAGCGCATGGATCTGGTGCAACTGCGGGAACAGGCCGGTGTCCACATACCGTCTGGGCCCGTTCGGATCGTCCGGCACGATGGGCCATTGCGCGTCCGCGATGGTGGACGCGCCGAAGCAGGCCAGCGCCGCCCAGCCGATGGTGGAGTAGCGCCGCCGCGAGAACAGCAGCAGGCCGCCCAGTCCCGCCACCACCAGCAGCGCGCCGGACCCGGTGTCGCCGGTGGTGAACACCCAGCTGAACGGCGCACCCTTCTCGGCCAGCTGGCTCAGGAAGGTGTTGGTGGGATTGCTGTGGATCGGGAGGATGAATTCCAGGACCCAGGAGGAATAGCCGAGCCCGGCGACCGCGATCAAGATCGCGATGAACCATCGCAGCACCCGTCGCCATCGCGGCTGGAGACTGTTCTCCACGGGGGCCGCCTCGGCTAGTTTCTGCTCGGTTGGCATCACCGCGCTCGCTTTCGCTGGCCTCGCTTACTCGTACTGCCCTGCCCGCAGCTTCCGATCTGTCCGGACTGGTCGGCTGGTCCGGTCGTAGGACCATTGTCGCCCATGCGCCGGCGCGGACGTCAGACGCCGCGCGCCAAAGCCCGCATCACCAGGTCGGCTGCCGAATCCGCGGCCTCGTGTTCCCAGATCCGCACCACGGTCCAGCCCGCCGCGGCCAGCCGGGCATCGGTGTCGCGATCGCGCGCCACATTGCCCGCCAGTTTGTCGGCCCACCACTGGGCATTGTTCTTCGGGTGTGTCGCGTGCTGCGGGCAGCTGTGCCAGAAGCATCCGTCCACATAGACCGCCACCTTCCGCCGCGGGAACACGAGATCGGCCCGCCGCCGCAGCCCGGGCAGCGGAGCCCGGTCCACGAAGAAGCGTTTTCCGCGCCGATGCAATTCCCGTCGCAGGGCCAGCTCCGGTTTCGTCCCCACGCGCCGCTGCCTGGCCATGCGCGCGCTGGTGCCCGCATCGGTGCCGGGTCGTCGCGCATCCGCCATCGGGCCATCCTCGCCGCGCCCGGCACCGTCGGCAAGGTGCCCCGGAGCTGTCATGCGGCCTCGCGCGGTGCGCCCCCCATGCGCTCGAGATGGTTCTCCACATCGTCGAGGAAGCCCTCGGGGAAGCGCAGCGAACCCATCCGCGTGCGACGCAGGAAGCCCGCGGTCGCCCGCGCGGACAGCAGGCGGGAGTCGTCGAGGAACCAGCGCAGATCCTCGTACGGCGCGTGAACGGGCCAGGTGGACACCGGAACCCGGTACACCTCGCCGCGATGCCCCCAGGCCGCCGTCGGCCAGCTGCGCCGGGTCAGCGGTGCGCCGTCCGGGATCGGGTCGTCGGACGGGTGGGTGACGCGCTCGGCGATCCAGGACGCCATGCGCACGCTCACCGCATTGCCGACCAGTTTCCAGCGATGTCCCGGCCGCACCCCGGGCACGGCGAGAGCGGCCGTGGTCCAATCCCGGTCGAAGCCCTGCAGCCGCTCGGCGTCGGTGATGCCGGGCGTGACCAGTTCACCCGAGGGCAGCCGCACCGCGGGCGGGCTCGCAATGCCCAGGGCCGAACCGCCTTTCAAGGTGGGCACGGCATTCACCGCCCAGCCCAGGCCCCGGGTGCCCTCGGTCCAGTAGAAGCCGCACGGATCGTGCGCCGGGTCGCCCACCTCGCGGGGTCCGGCGTCCGTGCCGAACAGGATCGGCCGCGGATCCTCGGTGCGGGAGGCCAGCATCAATACCCGCTCCCGCCGCTGCGGCAGTCCGAACGCGCGGGCGTCCACCACCCGGTAGGCCCAGGTGTAGCCGAGCTCGCTGAGCGCGGCGGTGATGTGCCGCATCGCCGCGCCGCCGCCGAGCTGCAGCATGAACGGCACATTCTCGATGAGCAGCCAGCGTGGGCCCTTCTTGCGCTTGACCAGCCGGAACACCTCGTCAACCAAACCCGAACGGGCCCCGGTGATTCCGGCCGTCCGCCCGGCCTGCGACAGATCCTGGCAGGGGAAACCCGCCGCCACCAGCTCCGTCCCCGACGGCAGCGCGCGCAGCCTGGTCACATCGGAATGCAGTGGCACGTCCGGGAAATGCGCGGCCAGCACCGCCTGCGCCCCGGAGTCGATCTCGCACAGCAGTTCACTGCGCCATCCGTGCGCCGCGAGCCCGAGCTCCAGCCCGCCGATGCCGGCGAACAGGCCGACCATCCGCGCGCCCGTCACAACAGTCCCTTTCACCCCGGAGTCCCCGTGCCCCAGAGCACGTTACTCGAGTCCCCGCACCCCCACCGTGACCAACACCCCTGCCCACCGCCGGTCGAGAGCCCCTCGCTATGACTCGGGCGGGTGGACGGTGGTCGATGTCGTGTGCAAACACCGAGAACCGGTCGGCACCATTGCATGTTGATCACGATGTGCTGACGGGGCAGTGATACCGGCCGGGGATCGCGGGTGCGCGGGCACGGGGAACTACGGTTATAGGCGTGACGGATAACGGGAGTGAGGACGCCAACCCGGCTGCGCCGCGGTGGCCGGCCATTCTCACCTGGCGGGCGCACAACGCGTCGCGCATGGAGTCGGTGCGGGTGGTGCTGAGCGGCAACCGGATTCGCGCCGCGGGCCGCATCATCGCCGGCGACTGCGAGGACCACCCGGCCTTCAGCGCGTCGTACGATCTGGTCACCGACGAATCCGGGGTCACCAAGCGGCTGTCGCTGCGCAGCACCCTCGCTTCGGGTGAACGCCACGCCTCCATCGCCCGCGACGAGGAGAACTACTGGCTCATCGACGCCGGAAACACCCACGTGCGCTCCACCTTCGGCGGCGCGCTGGATGTGGACGTGGTGCTGAGCCCCTTCTTCAACACCCTGCCCATCCGCCGCTACGGGCTGGCCCATGCCAGTGAGGACGTGCAGGTTCCCGTCGTCTACGTGCGTCTGCCCGATCTCCTCGTGCAGGAGGCCAGCCTCGTCTACAGCAGCGGTCCCGACGGCATCCATGTGCTCTCGCCCGTCTCCAGCGCGACCGTCACCGTCGACGAGGACGGCTTCCTGCTCGACTACCCCGGCCTGGCCGAACGGATCTAGCCGGGGCCGGGCGCGCCTAGTCCAGGGTGGTCAGGACACCCCCGGAGCGGCCCGCGTCGATGAGCTTGGTGAGCCAGTTGTGGTCGCCGGGGCGGACATCGGTGACGACCCAGCGCTCGTTGTCCTCGTAGTCGCTGCGGGCGTCGTGCCCGGCTTCGGTGAGTTCGGCGATGGTGCCGTTCGTGCGCAGGCTGTCCCGGGCCTGGGTGAGGACCTCGAGGGTGTCGTCGAGCACGTCCAGCAGCGCGGCGGCGTTCGGTTCGCAGATGGCGCGGACCAGGTCGGGGGCGGTGGCGGCGACGCGGGTGCCGTCGCGGAAGGAGCCGGCCGCGAGTCCGAGGGCCAGCGGGCCACCGTTGGAGCCCTCGATGGCGAGGGCCTCGGCGAGGACGTGGGGCAGGTGCGAGATGCGCGCGACCGCGCGATCGTGTTCCACCGCCAGCACCGGGACCACCACCGCGCCGCAGTCCAGCGCGAGCCGCGCGACACGCCGGAAGGGGTCGGCGTGTACGCCCGGATCGACGCTCACCGCCCACGCCGCGTTCTTGAACAGATCGGGAGAGGATGCGGCCCAACCGGATTCACTGGTCCCGGCCATGGGGTGGCCGCCGACGTAGCGGGCGCCCAGTTCGTGACGCTGCACGGCCGCCGCGACCGGCGCCTTCACGCTCACCACATCGGTCAGCACGCAGTCGGGAGCGAAGGTCTTCACATCCGAGAGCACGGCGTCGATGGCGGGCATGGGCACGCCGATCACCACCAGCGCATCGCGGTCGGCCGCCCGCGTGAGCACCGCCTCCACATCGCTGATCACGTCGTATCCGTCCAAGCGGGCGGCCTTCGCACCGACCTCGGACCGGTTGTAGCCGAACGCCTCGTACCCGGCGACGGCCGCGGCGCGCAGCACCGAACCGCCGATCAAACCGGTACCCAGGACGCAGACAGCTGGTTTCGGAGTGCCCGTCATGCGATCAGATTCGCATACGACTTCAACATTTCCCCCGAAGCGGACTACCGTTGCGGCCATGGCAGCACAGCGCTCGAGCACGAACAGGGCGGCGTCGGATGAGTTCGACGACGTGGAAGGGTTCGCAGTGGCGGTTGTCCGCGAGGAAGCCAACTGGAAAGTGACGCCCCTGAGCGACGCCTCACTGTCCAGTCTGTCCGCGGCCGAGCACGAGCTGCGGGCATTGCGAAGTTCCGGCGCGGTGTTCGGCCTGCTCGATGTCGACGACGAATTCTTCATCATCCTGCGCCCGGGCCCCACCGGCAGCCGCATCCTGCTGTCCGACGCCACGGCAGCCATCGACTACGACATCGCGGCCGACGTGCTCGAGGAACTCAATATCGAGATTCCCGACATCGACCCGGACGAGATCGACGACGTCGAGCCCTGGGAGGAGGGCGACCTCGGCGTCCTCGCCGATCTCGGCCTGCCCGAGCCGGTGCTGGCGGTCATCCTCGCGGAGACCGACCTGTATCCGGACGAGCAGCTGGGCATGGTCGCCCAGCGCCTCGGTTTCGCCAACGAATTCTCCGCGGTCCTGGACAAGCTCCCGCGTTGATCGGCTCGCTCGCCTCGGACGAGGCGATGATGCGGGCCGCCATCGCCGCGGCAGCTGCCGCCGACCCGCGCGATGTCCCGGTCGGCGCGGTGGTCTTCGATGCCCAGGGCCGGGAACTGGCGCGCGCCGCCAATGCCCGTGAGGCCCTGGGCGATCCGACCGCCCACGCCGAGGTCCTGGCCCTGCGCGCCGCCGCCCGGGTGCTGGGCGACGGCTGGCGCCTCGAGGGCGCGACCCTGGTCGTCACCCTCGAACCGTGCACCATGTGCGCCGGCGCCCTGGTCCTCTCCCGTATCGGCCGCCTGGTCTTCGGCGCTTGGGAACCCAAGACCGGTGCCGTCGGCTCCCTCTGGGACGTGGTCCGTGACCGACGTCTCAATCACCGCCCCCAGGTCCGCGCCGGCGTCCTCGAACCCGAATGCGCCGCTCTCCTCGCCGATTTCTTCGATTCCCACCGCCCCTAGCCCTCTCTCCAGGCGATTTCAGGATCCGGCGGGTGCTCAGGTAAAGTCACCAGCGGTGGCGTGTCCGAGCGGCCTAAGGAGCACGCCTCGAAAGCGTGTGAGGGGTAACCCCCCTCCGAGGGTTCAAATCCCTCCGCCACCGCCACAGCCCCTGGTCTGCGAAAGCAGGTCAGGGGCTATTTTTTTTGATCAAGCGAGGGCGTTCTCGCGCAGCCCGCATCGGAAACCGGTGCGGGGCCTTCTTTTTCAGGGGCGGAGGCCGTCGAGGAGGAGGTCGAGGACGCGGTTGATCGCGGCGGGGTAGGGCTCGGTGGGGGCGGCGTAGATCTGCAGGGTCATCAGGCGGGCGATGTCTTCGGGGGTGACGTCGGGGCGGAGGGCGCCTTCGGTGTGGGCCCTCGCGGTCAGGTCTGTGATGCGGTCCGTGACGGTGGTGCGGACTTCGGTGAGGGCGGGGTCGGATTTGATGTCGGCGTGGAGGGCGGGTTCGACGGCGGCGGCCAGAGCGCCCAGGCGGAGTTCGGCGCATTCGCGGAGGACGCGGGCGAGGGCTTGCCAGGCGGTGGGGGATTCGCGGTCGGCGGTGGCGGCCAGGTCGGCGAGGGCCGAGAGGTAGGAGTGGGCGGCGGCGGTGATGAGGGCGCCGCGGTCGGGGAAGCGGCGGTAGAGGGTGCCCACGCCCACGCCGGCGGCGTCGGCGATGTCCTTCATGGAGACGCTGACGCCCTGTTCGCGGAAGACCTGTTGGGCCGCGGCCAGGATCTGGTCGCGATTGCTTCGGGCATCGGCTCTGAGCTCGGCCGTTGTCCTCACCTCCGATAGAACTGGACGAAAATCTTCCGGTTAGCGTACCGTCTTGGAAGTGGACGAAAATCGTCCAGTTGAATCGAGGGTGATGACGATGAGCGGGACAGTGCTGATCTCCGGGGCGGGCATCGCGGGATCGACCCTGGCGTACTGGCTGGGGCGCAACGGCTTCGATGTGACCGTGGTGGAACGGGCGGGGGCACAGCGGTCCAGCGGGAACCCGATCGACGTGAAGGGACCGGCTGTCGGCGTGGCCGAGGGCATGGGGGTGATGCCGCGGCTGCGGGCGGCCGCGTCGCGGGTGGATCGAATGAGCTTCGTCGATGCGGCAGGGCGGGAGCGATCGAGGTTGCGGCTCAGCGCTTTTCAGGGTGGCGCGGGCGACCGCGAGATCGAGCTCGCGCGCGCCGATCTGGCCGCCATTCTCCTCGACGCGGCTCGCGACCATGCCGAAATCCGCTGGGCCGATTCGATTTCCGGCATCACGCAGGATTCGGACGGCGTGGATGTCGTCTTCGAGAACGGCGCAGGTGGGCGCTATGACTACCTGATCGGGGCCGATGGCCTGCACTCGAATGTTCGTCGGCTCGTCTTCGGCGCGGAGGCCGAATTCCTTCGCCACCTGGGCATGTACGTGGCGACCCTGCCGGTGGAACGGGCCTTCGGCGACGAGCGCGAGGTGGTCATGTTCAACCGCCCGGGACAGGCCATCACCGTGCACCCTTCGAAGGGAAAGGCGGTGGCGGCCTTCATGTTCCGTCATGACGCGATCCCGGGCCTCGGCCACCGCGATCTCGACGGGCACAAGCGGCTCATCGCCGACTCCTTCTCCGGGCCGATCGGCATCTTCGGCGACCTGCTCGACCAGCTGAAGGCCGCCGACGATCTCTATTTCGACTCGGTGAGCCGAGTCCGGTTGCCGCGCTGGTCCGATGGTCGCGTCGCCCTGCTCGGCGACGCCGGATCCTGCCTCTCCCTCTTCGGCGACGGCTCCACCCTCGCCATCGCGGGCGCCCACACCCTCGCTGCGGAATTGACCCGCACTCCCGGTCGCCCGCACACCGCCTTCGCCGCCTACGAACAGCGTCACCGGAAACTGGTCGAGCCCAGGCAGCGCGGCATGCGCGCCGCGTCGGCCCTCATGGTGCCCGCCACCTCCGCTGGCATCGTGGTCCGCAATGCCGTCACCCGCGTCATGCGGCGAAACGAGCGGTGGCACCAAAGAACTCGGCCCCCACCCGGGGAATCGGGTGGGGGCCGAGCGGATTTCGTGCGGAGGTCAGCCGACCGTGACGGGCTGCTTGTCCTCGACGGGGGTGGCGGACTGCTTCAGCTCGGCGAGCTTGGCGCCTTCCACGTCGATGTCGGGGAGGATGCGGTCCAGCCACTTCGGGAGCCACCAGGCCCACTTGCCCAGCAGGGCGAGCAGGGACGGGATGAGGACCATGCGGACGATGAAGGCGTCGAAGAAGACACCCGCCGCCATGGCGAAGCCCATGGACTTGGCCACCACGTTATCGTCGAGCATGAAGGCGCTGAACACCGAGATCATGATGATGGCGGCGGAGGTCACGACGCGAGCGCCGTGGTGGTAGCCGCTGATCATGGCGTCCTTGGCGGACTTGCCGTGCACGTACTCCTCACGCATGCGCGTGACCAGGAAGACCTGGTAGTCCATGGCGAGACCGAAGACCAGGCCGATCAGCATGATCGGCAGGAAGCTCACCAGCGGGTGCGCCTCCACCAGGCCGAAGTGGCCCTCCTGGAAGATCAGCACGGTCGCGCCGAAGGTGGCCGCCATGGAGAGCAGGAAGCCCAACGCGGCGGTCAGCGGCACCACGATGGAGCGGAACACCAGGAGCAGCAGGATGAATGCCGCGCCGGCCACGATCGCCAGGTACGGAATGATCTTGTCCAGCAACGCCTGCGAGACGTCCGCGTAGATGGCCGTGGTACCGGTGACGCCGTACTCCATGCCGTACTTGTCATGGAACTCGGACTCGGCATTGCGGGCGTTCTTGACCAGGTCCTTGGTTTCCTGGTTGTTCGGCCCGAACTTCGGCACGCCCATGAACATGGCGGCCTGCCCGTCCTGGCTGGGCGCGGCAACGGTCAGGTAGTCCATGGCCGGAGAGGCGGCCAGCTTGGAACGCAGCGCGTCGAGCGCCTCGGTGCGCTGGTTCTCCGGTGTCTTGCTCAGATCCACGGCCACCATCAGGGTGCCGTTCGCGCCCTCGCCGAAGCCCGCGGTCTGCAGGTCGTACGCCTTGCGGACGGTGGTGTGCTCGGGCATCGAGTCGCCGCCGGGCAGGCCCAGCTGCAGGTTCGCCGCCGGCGCGGCCAGCAGGCCGAGCAGCACCACCGAAATGCCGAGCGTCAGCGCGGGTGCCCTGCCGATGAGGCGGGCGAAGCGCATGCCGTTGGTGACCGAGCTCTCGTCCTCGGGGTCGTGCTTGGCGACCAGCGGCAGCTTCGGTTTGAACAGGAAGCGGCCGAACGCGCCCATCAGCGCCGGCATCAGCGTGACGGCCACGAGCACCGCCATGGCAGCGGAGACCGCGCCGAAGATGCCCATGTAGGTGAGGAAGCTGACACCCACGAAGCTCAGGCCCGCCAGCGCGATGATGACGGTCAGACCCGCGAAGATGACGGCCGAACCCGCGGTGCCGACCGCGGTGCCCGCGGCCTCTTCCGGCGAATTCGACACGGCCAGTTCGTGCTTGTAGCGCGAGACGATGAACATGGCGTAGTCGATGGACAGCGCCAGGCCGATCATGGAGGCCAGGATCGGGGTGAAGGTGGGCACGGTCAGGAAGTGCGTGCCGAACATGATGATGGAGATGGCGGTGCCCACACCGATCAGCGCGGTGAGGATCGGCACGAAGGCCGCCACGATCGCGCCGAACGCGATCACCATGACCACCAGCGCCACCGCGATGCCGATCAGTTCCGAGGAGCCGTTCGAGCCGCCCGGATCCTGCGCGATCGAACCGGTGAGCTCCACCTGCAGCCCGGCCGCGCGGGCGTCGTCACCCACCTTGTAGGCAGCGTCACGGTCGGCCTGCTTGATGTCGGAGAACTTCGGAATCGTGTACTTGGCCTTGACCGTCGCGACCGAATCCGGGTTCGTCTTGTTCAGCACGTTCAGCGGCGCGCTGGAGCAGATCGCGGAGAAGTTCGGGTTGGAGCGGTCCCCGGTGAGGCAGTCGATCCCGGCCGGCGTACCGACCTTCTTGGTGGCGTCGACGGGATTCACCAGCGGCACCGACTTGTCGACGATGGGGAGATCGCCGAGCTTGGTCAGGAATTGCTGCAGCGCGGCGGCGTTCGCGGGATCGGTCAGCTTCTGACCCTCCGGCGCCGCGATCACATAGGTGCCGGTGACGGCATTGGGATCGAAGTCCTTGGACATGCCGGGGAAATGCTCGTCGAGGATTTCCGTGGCCCGCTCCGAAGGCAGGTTCGGCATGGTGAAGGAGTCCTGGAACGGCTTGGCGAGGGCCCCGCCGAGCCCGCCGATGACGAGCAGCGCGGCGATCCACGCCGTGATGACTATCCATTTCCGGCGGAAGGCGAACTTTCCCCACCGATAGAGGTATACGGACACGAGGGGTTCTCCTGGGCGATGGTTTGTGCGGGCGAAAACAGGGTGCTGGTGTGCGAGCGCGTAGACAGCACTGCCGCCGGGAGCTCTGCGGGCTCCCCGCCTCCACGAAACTAAAATCTGCCTACCGTGCGGTAGGTAGACTACCGAGCGGATAAGCGGAGGAACAACCTCGACTCTAGGTGGCGTTGATCGCACACCGAGCGCGGGTGAGAGGATGAGAATATGGGTGGCCAGGTCGGTTCCGGAACAATTGTCGCAGGTAGAAGCACCAAGGACGCGATCCGGGACGCCGCTCTACAGCTGTTTTCGACCAAGGGGTTCGATCACAGCAGCCTGCGCGAGGTCGCCGATGCGGTGGGAATCACAAAAGCCTCGCTCTACTATCACTACGCCTCGAAGGTCGATCTTCTGGTAGCGATCATCGAGCCGATGTTCGAGGAAGTGCGTGATCAGGTCGAGGGTCTCGATGACATTCCGCACACTCCCGAGAACGTGCGTGAGGTGATCCGCCGGCGCCTGCAGTCGACGCTGGCCAACCGTCAGGTCGGCGTGCTCTGCATGCGGGACACCGTCGCGATCGTGAATGCCCTCGGCAACCGCTATCCCGACATGATCGAACTGCATCACCGCATGTGCCGCTGGATGGCCGGGCCCGATGCCGACGAGGACACCCTGCTGCGCGCCGCCGCGGCCATGCAGGTGCTCAGCACCGCGATGATGTCCCAGGAGATCGTGCCCGGCGCCGATGCCGATCACGTCGAGACGACATTGTTGAATGCCGCACTCGGCGTGCTGAATCCGACGCGATAGGGTTCTCGCTCACCACCGATCTGTCTCAGGAGTTCTCGTGCACATCACCGCGAAGGTCGATTACGCGGTGCGCACCCTTGTGGAAATCGCGAAGGCGCAACCGGATTCGGTGAAGGCCGACGCCATTGTGACCGCCCAGGACATTCCGCCCAAGGTGCTGGAATCGGTGGTGGCGGATCTGCGCAAGGGCGAACTGGTGGTCAGCCGCCGTGGTCCCGACGGCGGTTATCGCCTGGCCCGGCCAGCCGCCGAGATCAGCATCGCGGATGTGATTCGCGCGGTGGAGGGTCCGCTGGCCTCGGTGCGCGGGCTGCGGCCGGAGGATGTCAGCTACCCGGGTGCGGCCGAACCGCTGCAGCGGGTATGGATCGGGCTGCGGGTGAACATCCGCTCGGTACTGGAGCGGGTCACCGTCGCCGATATCGCCCACGATCTGCTGCCGTCCTTCCTGGACGAGCTGCTGCACGATCCGGATGCCTGGACCCGCCGTCAACGCCCCGCGGGCGGACCGGTCGCGTCCGGATCGGCGCCCAATGGGGGATCGCCGAGCGCGCCCGCGGCGGGCGGGTGGCGAGATCTGGATCAGCCCGACATCTAGCCGGTCCTGGCAGCGCTGACCGGGCGGTCCCGACAGCCACGCTTAGATGGATCACCCGCGTGTTCGCGGCCGTCCCGATTCTGGACTGCGCTCCGGCCTCCCCGCGCTTGGAGCGGGGGAGCGAAGCGGAGGAGCGGAGGAGGGAAGAATCGGGACCAGGGGCCGCGAACCCCGCCCCGGAGCGAAGCGGAGGGGCAGTTAGGCACAGGCCGCAAAACGTCGCGGCGAGCTCCGGAGGATGACGGTAGCCTGCCACCATCATGTTGATCCGACTTCTACGCACCTTCCTCTGGCCCTACCGCAAGCAGTTGGCGGGTGTCGTCGTGCTCCAGCTGATCTCGGTCATCGCCATGCTGTACCTGCCCACGCTGAACGCCGACATCATCGACAACGGCGTCACCAAGGGCGATATCGGCTACATCTGGTCCACCGGTGGGTGGATGCTGCTGGTGACGGGCATCCAGATCGCCGCTCAGGCCGTCTCGGTGTACCTGGGCGCGCAAGCGGCCATGGGCGCGGGCCGCGATATGCGCGCGGCGCTGCTGCACCGGGTCGGCACCTTCTCCGCGCGGGAGGTCGGCGTGTTCGGCGCGCCGTCGCTGATCACCCGCAATACCAATGACGTCGGCCAGGTGCAGCTGCTTGTGCTGATGAGCGCCACCATCCTGGTCATGGCGCCGATCATGTGCATCGGCGGCATCTTCATGGCGCTGCGCGAGAGCTTGCAGCTGTCGTGGCTGCTGCTGATCGCGGTGCCGGCGCTGGGCCTGTCGATGGCCTTCATCATCAGCCGCATGGTGCCGGGCTTCCGGCGCATGCAGGAGCGCATCGACGCGGTGAACCGGGTACTGCGCGAACAGATCACGGGCATCCGCGTGGTGCGGGCCTTCGTGCGGGAGCGGCAGGAGACCTGGCGCTTCGGGGTCGCCAATACCGAGCTGACCGAGCAGTCGCTCTATGTCGGCAAGTACATGGCCCTCATGTTCCCGGCCGTCATGCTCATCTCGAACGTCACCACGGTCGGCGTCATCTGGTTCGGCGGCCACGCGATCGACAACGGGGAGATGCAGATCGGCTCGCTCACCGCGATGCTGGCCTACATCATGCAGATCCTGATGGCGGTCATGATGGCGTCCTTCCTGGCCATGATGGCTCCGCGCGCCGCCGTCTCGGCCGAGCGCATCGGCGGGGTGCTGGACACCGAGTCCTCGGTGTCGGAACCGCGGCTGCCGCAGCCGTTCAAGGGTGATCCGGGCACGGTGGACCTGGCCTTCGCGGAGTTCAAGTTCCCGGGCGCCGAGAAGCCGGTGCTGCGGGCCATCCGCTTCGAGACCCGGCCGGGCACCACCACCGCCATCGTGGGTGCGACCGGTGCGGGAAAGACCACGCTGATCAACCTGATTCCGCGGCTGATCGATGTCACCGACGGCGCGGTCTACGTGGGTGGCACCGACGTCCGGCACCTGCCCCTGGAGACGCTGCGCTCCGAGATCGGCCTGGTGCCGCAGAAGGCGTACCTGTTCTCCGGCACCGTGGCCTCCAATCTGCGCTACGGCAAGCCGGACGCCACCGATGCGGAGCTCTGGCACGCGCTCGAGATCGCGCAGGCCGCCGATTTCGTGCGCGAGATGCCGCAGGGCCTGGAAACGCCTGTGGCACAGGGCGGTACGACCGTCTCCGGTGGTCAGCGCCAGCGGCTGGCCATTGCCCGCGCGCTGGTGCGCAAGCCGCGCATCTACCTGTTCGACGACTGCTTCTCCGCCCTCGACGTCGCCACCGACATGCGGGTGCGCGAGGCGCTGCGGCCGGAGACCTCGGACGCGTCGGTCATCATTGTGGCGCAACGGATCTCGACGATCCGCGACGCCGATCAGATCGTGGTGCTGGAGGACGGCGCGATGGCCGGCATCGGCACCCACGAGCAATTGCTGCGCGACTGTCCCGAGTACCGCGAGATCGTGGAGTCGCAGTTCAGCGCGGAGGAGGTGCGATGAGGCCCGGAGCCGTCAATCCCGGTGCGCCGGACGCCAAGGCGAAGTCCTTCGGCCCGTCGCTGAAGCGCCTGCTGCGCATGCTCGCGCCCGACCGGTTCTATCTGGTCGTGGTCTTCGCGCTGGCCGTGGGTTCGGTGGTGCTCAACACCCTGGGCCCGCAGATCCTCGGCAAGGCCACCAACCTCATCTTCGACGGTGTGGTCGGCAAGCAGCTGCCGCCCGGGCAGAGCAAGGACCAGCTGGTCGAGGGGCTGCGCGCGAACGGTAACAACACCTTCGCGGACATGCTGGCCAGCATGAACGTGATTCCCGGTACGGGAATCGATTTCACCGCGGTGGGCCATGTGCTGGCCTGGGTGCTGGCGCTCTATATCGGCGCCTCGGTGTTCGGCTGGCTCGAAGCCCAACTGCTGATCATCGTGATCAACCGGACCGTGAAGCGGTTGCGCGCGCAGATCGAGGAGAAGATCCACCGGCTGCCGCTGCGCTACTTCGACTCGATGCCGCGCGGCGATGTGCTCTCCCGCGTCACCAATGACGTCGACAATGTGGCGCAGACGCTGCAGCAGACCATGTCCCAGCTGATCATCAATGTGCTGTCGGTGATCGGCATCCTGATCATGATGTTCTGGATCTCCTGGCTGCTGGCCCTGATCGCGCTACTGACGGTGCCGCTGGCGGTCATCGTGACCGCGCAGATCGCCAAGCGCTCCAAGCCGCACTTCGTGGACCAGTGGAAGCTCACCGGCGATGTCAATGCTCAGGTCGAGGAGGCGTTCACCGGGCACGAGGTGGTCAGCGCCTTCGGCCGGGTGCGCGAGGTCGGCGAGAGGTTCGACGAGACCAACGACAAGCTCTACCAATCCTCGTTCAAGTCGCAGTTCATCTCCGGCCTGATCATGCCCGCCATCATGTTCCTCGGGAATCTGAACTACGTGCTGATCGCCGTGGTCGGTGGTCTGCGGGTGGCGTCGGGCAATCTGTCGCTGGGTGAGGTGCAGGCGTTCATCCAGTACTCGCGCGGGTTCACCCAGCCGCTCACCCAGATCGGCTCGATGATGAACCTGCTGCAGTCGGGTGTGGCCTCGGCCGAGCGGATCTTCGAGATCCTCGACGCCGAGGAGCAGTCGGCGGATCCGGATCCGGAGGATTCGCGGCCGGTGGATCGCGGTCGGGTGGCGTTCGAGGACGTGTCCTTCCGCTACGAGCCGGAGACGCCGATCATCGAGGATCTCTCGCTGGTGGCCGAACCGGGGCACGTGGTGGCCATCGTCGGCCCGACCGGCGCGGGCAAGACCACCCTGGTCAATCTGCTCATGCGGTTCTACGAGGTGGATTCCGGCGCCATCACCATCGACGGCGTCGACATCACCCGCATCACCCGCGACCACCTGCGGTCGCGCATGGGCATGGTGCTGCAGGACACCTGGCTGTTCGGCGGCACCATCCGGGAGAACATCGCCTACGGCAATCCCGGTGCCACCGAGGAGGAGATCCTCGAGGCCGCCCGGGCCGCCTATGTGGACCGGTTCGTGCACGCGCTGCCGCACGGGTACGACACCGTCATCGACGAGGAGGGCTCCGGCGTCAGCGCCGGTGAGAAGCAGCTCATCACCATTGCCCGCGCCTTCCTGGCCCGGCCGTCCATCCTGATCCTGGACGAGGCCACCAGCTCGGTCGACACCCGCACCGAGCTGCTGGTGCAGCACGCCATGGCGGCGCTGCGCCGGGATCGCACGAGTTTCGTGATCGCGCACCGGCTTTCGACGATCCGCGATGCCGACACCATCGTGGTGATGGAGAAGGGCAGGATCGTCGAGCAGGGGACGCACGAGACGCTGCTGCGGTCCCGGGGCGCGTACTACCGGCTCTACAACGCGCAGTTCGCCGCCGCCCTCACCGATGGCGAGGGCAACAATGTGGACGATCCGGAACCGGACGCTGTCGGAGCGGCCGCGAACTGAGTCCTCGGGCAAGCCGCATCGGCCGCGGCCCGCACCAGGTGGGCCCTGCCCTGATCGACCCGAACCGGCCCGGCGCGCACCCTCCGGTGCGGGCCGGGCCACTTTTCACGAAGTGAGAAGATGGCTCGGTGTCTGCTGCTTCGGAGTTCTCGTTCAAGGTCGGTGCGCGCCTGGAAGGGCGGCGCGGCCGAACCGGTGTGATCAGCACTCCGCACGGTGACATCGCCACGCCCGCCTTCATCCCGGTCGGTACCAAGGCCACGGTCAAGGCGGTGCTGCCCGAGACCATGAAGGAGCTCGGCTCGCAGGCCCTGCTCGCCAACGCCTATCACCTCTACCTCCAGCCCGGCCCCGACATCGTGGACGAGGCCGGCGGTGTGGCCGAGTTCATGAACTGGCGCGGCCCGACCTTCACCGACTCCGGCGGCTTCCAGGTCATGTCGCTGGGTGTCGGCTTCAAGAAGGTGCTGGCCATGGAGTCGGTCGGCGTGCAGAACGACGATGTGATCGCCAAGGGCAAGGAGCGGCTGGCGCACGTCGACGACGACGGCGTCACCTTCCGCTCGCACCTGGACGGCTCCAAGCACCGCTTCACGCCCGAGGTGTCCATGGGCATCCAGCATCGGCTGGGCGCGGACGTCATGATGGCCTTCGACGAGCTCACCACGCTCATGAACACCCGTGGCTACCAGGAGGAATCGCTGGAGCGCACGCGGCTGTGGGCCCAGCGCTGCCTCGACGAGCACGAGCGGCTCACCGCGGCCCGCTCGCACCGGCCGTACCAGGCGCTGTTCGGCGTCATCCAGGGCGCGCAGTACGAGGACCTGCGCCGCAAGGCATGTCGCGATCTGGAGGACCTGCGTGGCGCGGCCGGAACAGGATTCGACGGCTACGGCATCGGCGGCGCGCTGGAGAAGCACAATCTGGGCACCATTGTCGGCTGGTGCTGTGACGAGCTGCCCGAGGGCAAGCCGCGGCACCTGCTCGGCATCAGCGAGCCGGAGGACATCTTCACCGCGGTGGAGAACGGCGCGGACACCTTCGACTGCGTGAATCCCTCCCGCGTGGCCCGCAATGCGGCGCTGTACACCGACGAGGGCCGCTTCAATATCAATACGGCCCGGTTCAAGCGGGACTTCACGCCCGTCGACGAGACCTGCGACTGCTACACCTGCGCCAATTACACCCGCGCTTACATCCATCACCTGTTCAAGGCGAAGGAGATGCTCGCGTCGACGCTGTGCACCATCCACAACGAGCGCTTCACGGTGCGGCTGGTGGATCGGGTGCGGGAGAGCATCGACGGCGGCTACTTCGACGATTACCAGACCGAGTTCCTCGGTCGCTGGCGCGGTCGGATCAAAGCTCCTGGGCTGTAAGGGAATTCGATACGACCGCGCCGCGTGTTATGGACAGTGGCCCTGGGGCCCACGCTCACTCGTAGATGGCGGACCGTTCGCGCGGCCGGTACGAGGGCTCGCGCTTCTTCAGGAAGGCGATGCAGCGGTAGCTGATCGGCAGCACCATCATCTCGACGAATGTCTTCCAGATGAAGCCCACCAGGGTGTAGTTGATGTAGTCGCCCCAGGTGTGGATGCCGATGGCGGTGGCGGCGATGGAGCAGAACACGAAGGTGTCGCCGAATTCGCCCGCCACGGTGGAGCCCAGCAGCCGCGCCCACAGGTGCTTCTCCTTGGTGCGCTCCTTGATGAGCACCAGGGTGACGGAGTTGAGGAACTGACCCACGAAGTAGCCCGCGATGCCGGCGAACGCCAGCTGCGGGGTGTGGCCGAGCACGTCCCCGAACGCCGAACCGTTCTGATCCAGGTCTCCGGTGGGCAGCTTGATGACGATCTGGAAGCAGACGATCATCAGCAGCAGCGCGCCGAACCCGTAGTAGACGATGCGGCGGGTCGCGCGGAACCCGTAGACCTCGCTGAGGACGTCGCCGATGACGTAGGCGAGCGGGAAGAGGAAGAATGCGCCGTCCATGGTGAGCGGCAACACAGTGATGGGGCCGAAGGACACATGGTGTCCGGTGAAGAATTGGACGCCTTTGGCGACACAGACGTTCGAGATCAGCAGGACAGCGGTGAAGGCCACCGCCACCGGCGTGAAATATCCCCCCGCCGCGTCCGCGAATGCCGCGTGTTCGGGCGTGGGGTGCCCAGATCGATCGGTGTCGACCTTCTTGCCGATGTCGCTCTTTTCGATTTCACTCACGCCGAAAAGTATCCCTGCCTCGACCGATGGGTACCGACCGATGGGTTGCCCTAGGCTGAGCGAATGACGAATCCCGGCGATTCCGACGAGTGGTGGAAGCAGTACGGAGGTGAGGGCGTGACGCCCGAGACCCCGCCCGCGACGCCACAGCAGCCGGCCCCGCCCCCGGCCGGCTACGCCTCCGCGGCGCAGTACCAGAATCCGCCGCTGACCCCGCCGCCGCAGCCGGTATACCCGAACTATCCTCCGCCGCAGGCGAATCCGACGCCGTCCTATCCGGCCGCCGGGCAGCAACCCCCGGCCTACGGGTATCCGGGCTATCAGCCCTACGGCTACGGTCCGCCGGTGCAGCAGACCAATTCGCTGGCCATCGCCTCGCTGGTGGTGTCGATCATCGGCGTGCCGGCCATGTTCTTCTGCGCGTTCCTGCCGGTCGTCTCGATCGTCGGCCTGGTGCTCGGCATCGTGGCACTGAACCAGCTCAAGAACACGCAGCAGCAGGGCCGCGGACTGGCGCTGGGTGGCGTCTGGGTGGGCGCCATCAGCATCGTGCTCGGCCTCGCGCTGTTCCTGATTCTGATCATCGCGGGATCGACCGGGTCGTCCTGACGAAAGGCTTTGCGCAGCAATGAAAAAGGGCTGTGCGCGGCAATGAAAAGGGGACGCATCCATCGGGATGCGTCCCCATTTCGCGCTCAGCCGAGCCGGGCTCAGCCCTTCAGCACCTGGGTGCCGCCCGCGAACTTGTCGTGCCAGCCCTGCTTGTTCGGGTCCTGCTCGATGGTGATGGCGATGTAGATCATCAGGCCGATGCTGACCAGGTTGCCGAGGCAGTAGACGACATCGGCCAGCACGAAGATGTTGCGCTTCAGCGAGGTCTGGATGTCGAGCGGTGCGCCACCCGGGCCGATGACCCGCAGTCCGAGCAGCTTCTTCCCGAGGGTCTGGCCACCGTTCTGGGTCTCCATCAGCACGAAGTAGGCGGTGATGATCACAGCGGAGAGTGCCGCGCCCAGGATGCCCGCGCCGATTCCGCCACCCATGGCGTTCTGGAGGATCCCGACGACGATGCCGGTGGGGATACCGGCGATCAGGTAGTCGATGATGCGCGCGGCGAAGCGGATCCACAGGTCACCGGGCTGCGCGCCACCGAAACCGCCGGCGCCGAAACCGGGCTGGCCGCCGCCCGGGTAGGGCTGATACGGCTGCTGGCCGTAGGGCTGCTGCTGGCCGTAGGCGTCGGACTGACCGAACGACTGCGGCTGCTGCCCGTACGGGTCGGGCTGCTGGCCGTAGGGCTGCTGGCCGTACGGCTGTTGCGGCTGCTGGCCGTAGGGGTCGGGCTGCTGGCCGTACGGCTGTTGCGGCTGCTGGCCGTAGGGATCGGACTGCTGGCCGTACGGCTGTTGCGGCTGCTGGCCGTAGGGATCGGACTGCTGTCCGTAGGGCTGCTGACCGTACGGCTGCTGGGGCTGGTGCGGCTGCCCGTACGGCTGGCCACCCTGCGGATACTGGTTGGGGTCGTACCCACCGCTCGTCATTGTCTCGCCGTCCTCGTCGAATTCGTTCGGGATCTGGGTCGAGTGCGTACGTTACGGATACGAACTGGGTTGCAACAACCCGTCGGGGTCGAATGTCCACGGTTCGCGCGGCAGGTTTTCCGGATCGAATTGTGCCAGCAAGGCGGACGGCGTAGTTGCGCCCGTGTAGCCCAATGACGCCGCGAGCAGCCCCAGCACGTGTTGCGGGGATTCGCCGAGGGCCATTCGGTCGCGCAGGGTGACGGCGCCGTCGCGTTTCGCGAGCCGTTGCCCGGAAGTGTTGAGTACCAGGGGGACATGGGCGTATTCGGGCACGGGCAGCCCGAGCAGGGTCGCCAGATACGCCTGCCGTGGCGTGGAGGGCAGCAGGTCGTCGCCGCGCACCACCTGGTCGATGCCCTGCTCGGCGTCGTCGACCACGACCGCGAGGTTGTAGGCGGGGGTGCCGTCGCCGCGCCGCAGCACCAGATCGTCCACCGCGCCACGGTATTCGCCGAGCAGGCGGTCGGTGACGGTGAATTCGCCGATCTCGGCGCGCAGCCGCAGCGCGGCGGGCCGGCCCGCGTCGCGCCGGCGCTGTTTCTCGTGCTCCGCGAGGTCGCGGCAGGTCCCCGGGTAGGCGCCCATCGGGCCGTGCGGGGCGGTCACCGCCTGCTGGATCTCCTTGCGGGTGCAGAAGCATTCATAGGTATGGCCCGCGGCGGTCAGGCGCTCGATGGCGGCGGCATAGAGCGGCAGCCGCTGCGACTGCCACACCACCGGCGGATCCCAGTCCAGCCCGATGGCCGCCAGATCCTCCAGTTGTCGGTGTGCCGCTCCCTTTCTCACCCGATCGAGGTCTTCCACCCGCATGAGGAATCCGCGGCCGGTGGAGCGGGCGAACAGCCAGGCCAGCAGTCCGGTGCGGAGGTTGCCCAGGTGCAGGTCGCCGGACGGGCTGGGCGCGAAGCGGCCCACGCCGTGCGGGGTCGGACCGTGGCCGGGGTGGGGATCCCGACGGCCGGTTGTTGCGGTGGCGGGGTCGGTGGGCACGGTTGTCGATGGTAGTTCGCATACTTCGCAGCGCCGCTGGTCCTTCGCCTTCTTGCGGGCGCACACGCCGGGTGCGGTGTGACAGCGGGCTTGCGAATTCAGTGCGGGGTGGTGAGCCGGGGTCGAAGATCGTTGTCGGAGATGGGTTTTCCCTGGTCGAGCGCGGTGAGCAGGGCGTGCGCGCGGGCCTCCAGGCCGGGTGTGTCGATGTCGTAGGGCGCGGGTCCGTATGCGGCGAGCCGCCGTGCCGCGCGCTCGAGCAGGGTGCGCGCGCCCTTCGGATTCCCGCGCTGAATGTGGGTCAGTCCAACGGCAAATTGCGCGAGGCCCTGCCACAGCGACTTCTCGGCGAACGGACCGCTCTTCCAGGCGGCCTCGAGGACCTCGTGGGCGTTGAAGGCCAGGCCGTCGTCGAGCAGGCGCTGGGCGTAGTCGAGGGTTTCGAGGGGCGGCAGGTCGAGATCATCGGGTATGCGGGGGATACCGGCGCTGCCGAATGGGAGGGGTCGCCCAAAACGGTCACGAGGTCGGGCATTCCGGGCGCGTCCGTTCTCGTCGCGGTCCCGTCCGGTGTCGTCCTGGGTCGGCTGGGGCATGCCCTCCATGATTCCCCATGGCTGGTGCCGGCGGCGCGGGCGGAGTTTGCCCGCGGGTGCGCGAATGGCTGGGTAACGGAATTCGGACTTCTGAAATCGAATAGCCTCAAATTAAGGCTAATTCTGCGCAAATAATTAGCTGGCTAACCTTGCTGCAAATTTGCTGGTTGAAAACGAAAGAATGCGATCTCCCTATGACGAACCCTGCTAGGGTTTAGCGCGGGAACGGCCGTCGGGGGTGCATTCCCATCGCGAAGTGCAGAGAACGGGTTGTACGGAGCGTTTGCGTGGGACCCGTGGCACACCTGGGATTCGCGATTCTGGATGGATCCCGAGGTCGCCTAGATCGATGCCAGCAAGATTCCAAGCTTGACGCAGAAAAGGAGCTAGTACCGTGAAGGTGGATTTCACCGGCGCCGTGTGGCGCAAGAGCAAACACAGCGGGCCCAACGGCAACTGCGTGGAGGTCGCTTTCCTCGGAGATGGCAATGTCGCGGTCCGCGACAGCAAGGACCATGGTGGCGGGCCGATCCTGGCCTTCACCCCCGGCGAATGGGATGCCTTCGTGGCGGGCGTCTCCGATGGCGAGTTCAAGCGGGCCTGACCGCCGCGCCACCGGGAAGAAATTGAAGCCCCCGAGTCCCGGAGACTCGGGGGCTTCGCCCTGTGTTCAATTTGCCCTCCGCTCCGCTCCCCCCGCTCCGTCGGTCCAGAATCGAGACGGCCGCGAACCTGTAGGTATGGTTCCGCGAAGTGGTTTCAGTGGGCGCGGTCTTGGACCTTGCGCAGCGCTGTCAGCTGCGCGTGCTCGGCCGCGTGATCGTTGGCGGCATTGAGTTCGCGCTCCTCGGGCGGATCGGCCCAGAAGAACGCGCCGGTGCCGGGGCGGCCGGCGATCCCGAGCTCGTTCATCTTCCGGGGTACGCGAGCGCCCTGATACGCCAGGGGAATCGGATGGCCGTGCTCGTCCACCGGCCCCAGCGGCTGGTGCACCTCGATGTATTCGCCGTGCGGAAGTCGCCGCACCACACCGGTTTCGATGCCGTGCTCGAGCACGCTGCGGTCGGCGCGCTGCAGACCCAGGCACAGGCGGTAGGCAATGGTGTAGGCCAGCGGCGGGACGGTCAGCAGCGCGATGCGGAAGGCCCAGGTGGTGGCATTGAGCGAGATGTCGAACTTGAAGGCGATGATGTCGTTGACGCAGGCCAGGGTGAGGATCAGGTAGAAGCTCAGCGACATGGCCCCGATGGCGGTCCGCACCGGCACGTCGCGCGGCCGCTGCAGCAGGTTGTGCCGGGCCCGATCGCCGCTGAGCCGCTTCTCGATCCACGGGTAGGTGATGATCAGCGTGAAGATGAGCGGCATGAACAGCGCCACCGAGAACGCGCCCGGGACGGTGTGCCCGAAGGGATAGGCCTCCCAGGCCGGGAACAGGCGCAGGAAGCCGTCGGTCCACATCATGTAGAAGTCGGGCTGGGTGCCGGCGGAGACCTGAGAGGGGTTGTAGGGCCCCAGGTTCCAGATCGGATTGATCTGGAACAGCCCGCCCATGAGCGCCAGCACGCCGAGGGTGAAGGCGAAGTACGCGCCCTGGTCCAGCGAGAAGACCGGCACGATGCGGGTGCCGATGACGTTCTTCTCGGTGCGGCCCGGGCCCGGGTACTGGGTGTGCTTCTGGTACCAGACCAGCGCGATGTGAACTCCGATGAGCGCCAGCATGATTCCGGGCAGCAGCAGCACGTGCGCGATGTAGAGGCGCGGGATGATGATGCTGCCGGGGAAGTCCCCGCCGAACATGAGCCAGTGCAGCCAGGTGCCGATCACCGGGCTGCCCAGGGTGATTCCGGCGAAGGCGGCGCGCAGGCCGGTGCCGGAGAGCAGGTCGTCGGGCAGCGAGTAGCCGAAGAAGCCCTCGAACATGGCCATGATGAACAGCAGTGCGCCGATCACCCAGTTGGCCTCGCGGGGCTTGCGGAAGGCGCCGTTGTAGGTGACGTCCTGCATGGACGGGTCGAAATACAAGGTCAAATAGACGCCGGACAGCAGCAGAATGATGAAGCTGTACAACGCTATTTCACCGAGCAGGAACGACCAGTGTGTCGGAAATACCTTGTTGATCGATCTTTTGAGGAATGCGGCGCCTTTGTAGCGCTCGTCCATGCCATCGGCTTGTTGCGCAAGTCGACCGGCGTGCCTGCTGGTGGTTGCCATCGCGGTCACCCCGCCCCCGGGAGAATGGTAAGGCTTCTACTACAAACGGTAGCACCCGGAGTCGCTGCACCGTACGGGGTTTCGTTATGGTCATCGGGTGAAATCCCTGGCCGCCCGGGACGCCACCATGTACTGGCTGTCCGCGCGTACCCGCAACGACCTGTTCCTGCTCTACTGCTTCGCCGACACCGGACGCGAGGCCGGCGAGCTGCGGGCGGCCGTCGCGAGCCGGGTGGTCCATATTCCGGATTTGCTGATCCATGTGCTGGATACTCCTGCAAATATTGCGTATCCGATTTGGGCGACTTGCGAATTCACGAACGCGCAGTTCGTCGAGCATCGTCTCTCCGACGCCACCTGGGTGAATGTCACCGCCGCCGTGGGCGATCTGCTCGGCGCGGGCCTGAATGCGAGCGATCGCCCCTGGCGACTGCACGTGTTCCGAAATGTTCGGGACGTCCCAGGATTCGCTGCCGGTGAGTCCGCCTTGGTAGCGGTGCTCCAGCTATCCCACGCCCTGGCCGACGGCCGCCGTGCCGCCGCCATCGCCCGAGCGTTGTTCAGCAGCAGTGAATTTCCGGCATCTGCCTCCGAGGCTTCCTCGAGCCGACTCGTCGGTCGGTTCCGCCGGCGCAGTATTCGTGATGCCGTGACGAGCGCCCTCGCCGCTACCGTTGCGCTGCCCGGCATCCCGATCGGCATGGCGCGCACCGTCGTTCGCGGTCTGACTGCCGCCCGGGCCCAGCACCGGCTGGCCGAGCTCACGGCGGCCGGGGAACTGCCGCCACCCGCGCCCGATACCGAACCGACTGCCCTGAACGGCAGCGGCGCACCGCCTGCCGCGCACATTGTGCGCATGCTGGTGTGCGACAAGAATCGGCTGCGGGTACCGGACCACTCGGTAACGGTGGTGGCGCTCACCGCCATCTCCGTCGCGTTGGAGACCTATCTCTCGGAGCGCGGCGCCGCGGTCGCCGACCTGCGCGCCCAGGTCCCCATGGCGATCGCCACCGCGGCGGACGGCCGCAACGGCTACCGCGACCTGTCGGTGGATCTGGCCGTCGCCGCACCCCTGCCGCGCACCCGCGCGGACCGCATCGCCGCCGACCTCGCCGCGCGCCGCACTCGCGCCGCGCATCCGCTCCAGGACGCGCAGGATTCGGTGACCGCCGTCCTCCCCGCGCCGCTGCTGCACCATGACGTGATGCGCGTCCCGATAGATGTGCTCCCCGAACGAGTTTCGGGTCATACCGTCGTCTCCAGCGTCGACCGCGGTCCCGCGGACCTCCGATTCGGCGGCGGCGCAGCCCGATTCACGGCGGGCTTCCCAGCCCTCGGCACGGTCATGCACCTGACTCACGGCATCCACGGCCTCGGCGACACGGTCACCGTCTCCATCCACGCCGATCCCGCGGTAATCCCCGACGTGGACCACTACAGCGCCCTGTTGGATTCGGCGATCGACGAGATCACCTGCGCATTGCGGGAATCCGGCGCCACCGGCTGACCGGTCCCGGATGTGTTGCGGGGCTGGATATGCGGAAGGCTCCGGCCGGACCGAGTCCGTCCGGAGCCTTCCGGGCCCAGCGATGCTGCCTGTTTGCCCGAATCACCTCTGATGCTTTCGATCACGCAAATGGATCGTCGAGTTCAACAGCGGATCAGACCATACCGTTGACCAGCGGATGCTCCGAGACGCCCTCGGGGACGCCCCATTGGCTATGTGCGAGTGCTTCGAAAACACAGATCAACAACAATTTTCGGGCGCGAAGCCCGGAATTGACTTCGGTTTCGGCACCGGCTTCCTGGTTGCGGATAGCGACCACCGGGCCGCGCCGCGGTCCGGGCTCGGACAACATCCAGAACAGTTCCGGCCCCATCAGTGTCGAGCGTCCGCCCGTCTCACTGAACCACCGACCGGAGTATTCGATCATCAGATCGGTGAATGCTTCGACGTTGCCGACTGCGTCGGTGAACTGTGTCATCGCACCCGATCGATCCAGACTGTTCTGGATGATCGAAGCCAGCCGGCTCGCGATTTCCCGGAACTGATCTACTCCTTGGTCCTGCCACATGTTCATCGCCATTTTTCGCTCCAGAGAGGGTTCAGGGGTGACTGAGGGATGGATCGAGCTGCATCCGCCATTACACTTGTGCGGCGGTCATCGAGACCTGGGGTCGTTCACCGGAGTCCGGCGCCGCTGACCTGTGCTGTGCGCCGATGCCTGCGGTCTGCCCTCGGGAATACCCGGGCCCGATGGATTCGAGCGGGTAGAGCCTGGGCTGACCCGCTGCAGAGGGTTCCGCGGAGTGCTCCAGATCCGGTGAGGTGAACGACTCGGCTTCGAGCTCGGTGGCCCCGAGGCCACCTTCGAGCTCAGCGGTCTCCAGGTCGGGCTCGAGCTCGGCCGCACCAAGCTCGGTGGCCTGGAGCTCGGCTGCCAGCTCGGCCGCGACCTGCTTGCCGCGTTGCCAGAGCATCAACGTGAGGTGCACCGCGAACAGCATGGTCAGCGGCATGCCGGCGTAGATGAACATGGCCACGACGCCGCCACCGATCTCGTGCGCGTACTGAATATTCCCGGCAATCGAGAGCATGGTCGAAAGAACGAACAACACGGTCGAATACCACCAGCCCACGCTCCATTGCCGGAACGAGGCGGTGGCGATGATCGAACCGATCACCAGGCCGTCGATGGCGATCGGCACATTCGAAGCCAGGTCGGGCGGAACCAGATTGCGTATCGAGAGTTGGTGCAGGGCGGCGAAAGACATTTGAAATGACTTGATTGCTACTACGCCCGCGACAATTAGCGAAGCATGTGCCAACCGGGGTCTGAACGAACTCAGTCGTCCCATGACGCCCCCCCGCCCGGTGCAGCGCGGGCGCTTGCACGTCGCCATCTGTGGATCTCGCGGATGTGATCTCCGTCATGGCGGCGAGGGTACTGTGCGGCCGGTCCCTGGATTGTGTACCGCGCCAGTTTCAGATTCGGTGCTGCGCGGCCGCGCACAATAGCGCTCTCGGTGGTTAGCCGCCAATTAGCTCGAATCCCATGGGCTGCAACCCATTACGCCTGACCGCACCAATCGGGCCAGCGCAAGTACCCAACCAATAGGTGTTTCGTGGCAATCATCCGGTTTGGGGGGCATCTCGTCGCGCCCTGACGAGAACCCAACTGCAACTTGGCCAAAGCCCATCGCACGATCTCCACCGGCGTGCCCCCGCGAGGAGTGTGCCACCACCAACACCACGAAAGCCATTGTGCCCGCGATGAACAGCGCTGCTATCGGCCCAATCAACAGCAGGATGCGCTCCAGTGCGGGCCCGCGATCCGTGCGATCCGGCTATTGAGATCCATGGCCGCGACCAGTGCCGCTCGTCCGCGTCCACCAGATCGGGCGCCAGAGCGCCGGGGGAAGGATCGAAGACCGCGGCCAGCGCGCTGGATCGGCCGACCGGGTGGCTGCAATACCGGGACGGGTCATGGGGCACTGCGCGAGTCCGGGACTGCGGCCCGACCGGCTGCGGGTCGGTGGAAATGCGGAAGGCCCCGGCCGGACTGAGTCCGGCCGGGGCCTTCGAAGCGGAGGATAGGGGATTTGAACCCCTGAGGGCTGTTAACCCAACCCGCGTTCCAGGCGAGCGCCATAGGCCACTAGGCGAATCCTCCGCCGAGCAATATACCGGGTGCCCCCCTGGTGGAAGCAAATGCCGTGGTCGGCGGCTACTTCTTCTTCAGATTGGTGAGGGCTTTCCGGGCCTGGTCCTTGCAGACCTGGGCGATCTCGTCCTTGCTGACGTCCTGGCCCTTGGCCATGCGCAGGCGGATGTTGACCTTGACGGAGGCGTTGTCGTCCTTGACCGCGACCGTGTAGTCGGTGGTGGTCCAGTAGGTCCAGTCGTCGACCTTGGCCGACCAGTAGCCCGCCTCGCCGATGCCGTTCACGTCGCCGGCGGTGCGGCCGCTGCCGGTGGTGCCGGTGTCGGTCGTCTTCCAGGTGTCGTATTCGGGCTTGTTGTAGGCCGTCGACGCGCCGCTCAGGAAGGACACGTCGAGGGTGAGGTCGGCGGTGTTGGTGGTGTACTTGTCGGTCTTGCTGGCCTCTTCGTTGCCGGCGCGGCAGTCGAAGCGTCCGCCCGAGTAGTCGGTGGGCTTGGTCTCGGAGTGCTCGGGGGTGCCCTTGGAGGTGGACACCCATTTGCTCAGCACCGAGGTGTCGATCACGCTGCAGCCGTTGGTGACACCGTCCATCGTGTACTTGCCGGCGTTCTTCTTCTTGTCGTCGCTCAGGGGCGAGGGGCCGTCGCCGCCGGAGAGGGCGACCGCGCCGATGATGACGCCGACGATCACCACCAGGCCGATGACACCGCCGACGATCCAGCCGGTCTTGTTGCCGCCCGAGCGGGGCGGCTGCGCCGGGTAGCCGTAGGCGGGCGCGATGGGCGGGGTCGGAGGCGGCGGGGCGTACTGCTGCTGGGGGAAGCCGCCGGACATCGGTTGCTGCGCATAGCCCCCGGAGGCCGGTTGCTGCTGCGGGTAACCGCCCGGCACCGCCTGCTGCGGGAATCCCCCCGACATCGCCTGCTGCGGGAAACCACCCGGCACCGCCGGGTAGCCGCCGGAGGGCTGGCCGGTCGAAAGCGGCTGGGCGGGCGGCGTGTATGGCGGGATGCCGCCGGCGTTGTAGTTCAGCATGGTCGGGTCCGTGCCCTGGACCGGTTGGCCGGCGTCGGTTCCGGTGGGCGGGGTGGCCCACCACTGCGCGGTTTCCTGGGCTTTCGCCGGGTCGTGCGGCCCACCCGATCCTGGATCGGAACTCGTCATCTCGTCTTTCCCCTCCGGAATTTCGCGGGTGACCCCGCTTATCGCAGGCATCGTATCGACCCGGTGGCGCACGGGGTGCGGTGAGCCGCTACACTGGCCGACGGATCCAGCGCGGCGCGCATCCTGTGAACTCCCCCAGGGCCGGAAGGCAGCAAGGGTCAACGGGCTCTGCCGGGTGCGCTGGGTCCCCTTTCATTTTCGGGGCCCGATCGGGTGGCGACGGACTGTATATATCCCTGCCGAATCGGAGCGGCCGCCTAGTAACGTGGTCGGTTGGGTTCGCAGTGCGCGCAACCCTGGACAAACATCCCACGCCATTGGAAAGGCTGTCAGATGCCTCGGCAGACGCAATTCGGTTTGATGAGCCATGCGGAACTCGTGACGGAACACGAGACGCAGACCGCGAACTACGCGAAGCTCAAGACCGAGAAGCTGACGCTGGACATTACGAGAGGTAAACCGTCGCCCCAGCAGTTGGACCTCTCGCAGGAACTCCTCGAGCTGCCGGGCACCGCCGACTACCGCGACGCCAACGGCACCGATGTGCGCAATTACGGTGGCCTGCACGGCCTGCCGGAGCTGCGCGCCATCTTCGGTGAGCTGCTCGGCATTCCGGTGTCGAACCTGCTCGCCGGCAACAACGCCAGCCTGGAGATCATGCACGACCTGCTGGTGTTCTCGATGCTGCACGGCACCGCCGATTCGGTGCGCCGCTGGGCCGACGAGCCGGTGCTCAAGTTCCTGTGCCCAGTGCCGGGGTACGACCGGCATTTCGCGATCACCGAGTCGCTGGGCTTCGAGATGATCCCGATCCCGATGAAGGGTGACGGTCCGGACACCCACCTGATCGCGGAGCTGGTGGCGTCCGACCCCAGCATCAAGGGTCTGTGGGCGGTGCCGAACTACTCCAACCCGACCGGCGTCACCTTCTCCGAAGCCGTTACCCGCGAACTGGTTTCGATGCCGACGGCCGCGCCGGACTTCCGCCTGTTCTGGGACAACGCCTACGCGGTGCACCCGCTCACCGACACCGCGGAGCCGGTGCTGGACGTGCTGGGCCTGGCCGCGGCGGCAGGGCACCCGAACCGCCCGTTCGTGCTGGCCTCCACCTCGAAGATCACCTTCGCGGGCGCGGGCGTGAGCTTCTTCGGCTCGTCGACCGCGAACCTCGAGTGGTACCTGAAGCACCTGGGCAAGAAGACCATCGGCCCGGACAAGGTGAACCAGCTGCGGCACCTGCGCTTCTTCGGGGACGCCGAGGGCGTGCGGGAGCACATGCAGCGGCACCGCGCCATCCTGGAGCCGAAATTCAAACTGGTGCTGCGGATTCTGGAGGACCGGCTCGGCGCCTCGAAGGTGGCGTCCTGGACCGAGCCCAAGGGCGGCTACTTCATCAGCCTGGACGTGCTGGAGGGCACCGCGAGCAGGGTGGTGGCGCTGGCCAAGGACGCGGGCATCGCGCTGACCCCGGCCGGATCGTCCTACCCGTACGGAAAGGACCCGGAGGACAAGAACATTCGCATCGCACCCAGCTTCCCGTCCGAGGGTGAGCTGGAGCAGGCGATGGACGGCCTGGCCACCTGCGTGCTGCTGGCCGCGTCCGAGAAGCTCATGAATTTGCAAGGCGCATAACGAAATAAGCGGCGCGCACCCCGAAACGGTGCGCGCCGCTCGTGTTTCCGGTCAGAGCGGCTTGTGGGCCAGCACCGCGAAGATGGTCACCGACAGGTGGATGTCGCCGCTGGCGGCGCCGGCCTCCAGGTCGGCGAGCAGCTGGTCGCGCTGGCGCTCGGTGATGGCGCTGCGCGCGACGGCCCGGTCCGCCACCCGGGCGAGGAGCGCGCCCGGACCGACGCGGCCGTCCTGCACCAGTGCGTGCGAGCCGATGTCGTCGACGACCAGCCCGGCCTTGGTGAGCTGACCCGCCAGCCGGCGGCCCGCGTAGGGATTGGTGGTGCCCGCGATCATGGTCTCGATGACCTCGTGCACCACGTGCCGGTCGCCCGGATGCACGATGGCCGTGCCCCAGTCGGTGTCCATGACCACCACGCGCCCGCCGGGGCGTAGCACCCGGGCGATCTCCCCAGCGGCCCGGGCAGGTGCTGTGAGGTGCTGGAAGACGCGCTCGCACAGCGCCACGTCGAAGCTCTCGCTGCCGACAGGCAGACCGTAGGCGTCACCACTGACGAATTTGGCGGCGGATCCGGCCTGGGCGGCGCGGCGTTCGGCGGTGCTCAGCAGGTGCGGGTCGGGTTCGACGCCGAGCGCGGTGCCGGTGGGGCCGACCAGGTCGGCGAGGGTCAGCACCTCCGACCCGGAGCCGGACCCGATGTCGACGGCGCTCTCGCCGGGCCGGGTGGCCAGGGCCTCGTGGGCCCAGGCGCGCAGGCTCCGGATGCCCGGCAGCGCTGCCTGTAGATCGTGAACGTCGACGAGCTGGTCTTGTCCATCGCGGTCGAAACGGTCCGGTCGCAGTCCGGACCCAGCGGCAGGGTGCGCCGCGGCTCGCACTGAAGAATTAGCCATGGTGTCGGGCATGGCCGCAGCCTAGTCCTTTTGCGGGTACAGCGTGACCCGCGTCACCGCGACCTGGGATGAATGGGATGATCGATGCATGGTGAGCCGCACGCTGTGTATTGCGCAGGAATCCGATGCCGACAAGCTGCTTTCGACCGATGATTTCGCTCTGTTGGTCGGAATGATGCTGGATCAGCAGTTTCCGATGGAGCACGCATTCCGCGGCCCGTGGAAACTCGCCGACCGCATGGGCGGGTTCGATATCCACAAGATCGCCGCCGCCGATCCCGAGGAATTCGAGGAGCTGGCCGCGACCCCGCCGGCCATCCACCGCTATGGCCGCTCCATGGGCCGGCGGGTCCAGGAGCTGGCTCGATTCATCGTGGAGAACTACGACGGCACGACCGCGGCGCTCTGGACCGAGGGTGATCCGGACGGCAAGGAAATCCTGAAGCGGCTGAAGAAGCTGCCGGGTTTCGGCGATCAGAAGGCGCGGATCTTCCTGGCGCTTCTGGGTAAACAGCGCGGGCTGACCGCCAACGGCTGGCGCGAGGCCGCGGGCGCGTACGGCGAGGACGGTTCCCGCCGTTCGGTCGCCGACGTCACCGATGCCGAATCCCTCACGCAGGTGCGGGAATTCAAGAAACAGGCGAAGGCCGCCGCGAAGGCGAAGTAACCGGTGTCCGGTTTGCCTGGATCGAATCAAGCTGGTTTTTAACCTCCAGAAACCTTGGAGGTTGCTTAATGCTTGCCGCCGACAGTTCAGTTCGCGGCAGTGGGAAGCAGTACCAGCATGAAGATGAGGAAATTCGCCGGAATCGCGGCATTGACGATCGCGGCGACCGGCGTGACCGCCGGAACCGCCTATGCCGGTCCGGCCAAGGCCGACGACGGTGCGATCAACTACACGGCCCAGACCACCGATGCCGGCACGGTCATCCGGACCGACGCCGGTTCGATCGTGGTCGAGGACGGCGCGCTGAAGATCAAGGCCGCCAATGGAACCACCGTCGCGGGCACGGAATTGAAATTCCGCGTCGACGAATTCGAGTTCCCGATCGCGGCGCAGGTCAGCGACCGCACGGCCACCCTGACCCCGCAGCTCGACGTGGACCACGCGGTCTACAAGCCGGTCGCGCTGCCCTACGAGGACCAGGCCCCCTGGAAGACCCAGTACGACCGTGAGCAGGCCGCCTGGAACCGCCTGCGCGACACCATCAGCCTGGGCGCGACGGTGGGCACGCTGGTCGGCGGCCTCGGCGGCGCGGCGCTGGGCTGCATCGCGGGCATCGGCGTCGGCCTGGTAGCCACCGGTGCGCTGGCCACCCTCTTCGGCGCAGGTCCGCTCGCGGGCTGCGTGGTGGGTGCGGCCACCGTCGGCTTCCTGGGTACCATCGGCGGTCAATTGTTCATCACGGCTCCGGTCGCGATTGCCGCTGCGGTGCAATACTTCACGACAATCAATCAGCCGTTTACCGCCCCTAAGTAGGCAATTTCGGCAACCGATGGGCAAAGGTTCACTCGGGTGGAACCAACGTGCCATGTGGTGTTTGTAAAGGCCGGTTTCCATTCTTGCGTCCCAGGGGCTACACCTGACCCTGTTCTCCTGGGACGCATCCGCTCATCTAAAGAGGAATTCCAGACACATGCGTCTCAAGAAATTCGCCGCGGTGTCCGCGCTGGTCGTCGCCGCCCTCGGTG
>NZ_JBFAXK010000039.1:0-62054 GCF_040680715.1 Nocardia sp. NPDC051981
GGCATGATCGCCACGAGCAGGTTCTTACCCAGCGCCATCTCACCGTTCTCGGTGCACGGACCATCGGCGAGCACATGCCCGGCCTCCACCCGCATCCCCTCGTCCACGATCGGACGCTGGTTGGCGCAGGTGCCCTGGTTCGAACGCTCGAACTTACGCAGCCGGTAGCTGCGGCGAGTGCCATCGTCGTGCATCACGGTGATGAAGTCGGCCGAAACCTCTTCCACCACACCGGGTTTCTCGTTCAGCACGACATCGCCGGAATCGATCGCCGCGCGCATTTCCATACCGGTGCCCACCAGTGGCGCCTCCGAGCGAATCAGCGGCACCGACTGCTTCTGCATGTTCGCGCCCATGAGGGCACGGTTGGCGTCGTCGTGCTCGAGGAACGGAATCATGGCGGTGGCCACCGACACCATCTGGCGAGGTGACACGTCCATGTAGTCGACAGCGGCCGCATGGACCAGCTCGACTTCGGAGTTCTTGCGCCGCACCGCGATTCGATCGGACACGAAGTGCCCCGCCGCATCCAGCGGTTCGTTGGCCTGCGCCACCACGTGCAGGTCTTCCTCGTCGGCGGACAGGTAGTCGATCTCGTCGGTCACCCGGCCGTCGGTCACCCGCCGGTACGGAGTCTCGATGAACCCGAACGGATTGACCCGCGCATACACCGACAGATACCCCATCAGGCCGATATTCGGCCCCTCCGGCGTCTCGATCGGGCACATCCGGCCGTAGTGGCTGTAGTGCACATCGCGCACCTCGAGGCTGGCGCGTTCCCGGTTGAGCCCGCCGGGCCCGAGCGCCGATAACCGCCGCTTGTGGGTGAGGCTCGACAGCGGATTGCGGTGATCCATGAACTGCGAGAACTGCGAGGTGCCGAAGAACTCCCGCAGCGCCGCCACGACCGGCCGGATGTTCAGCAGCGACTGCGGGGTCACGGCCTCGATGTCCTGGGTCGTCATGCGTTCGCGCACCACGCGTTCCATGCGTGACAGGCCCAGCCGTAGCTGGTTCTGGATGAGCTCGCCGACGGTGCGGACCCGGCGATTGCCGAAGTGGTCGATATCGTCGACCTCGACCGGGACCTCGATGCCGCCGGGCGCGGTCATCACCTTCTCGCCCGCGTGCAGCCGCACCAGGTAGTCGATGATGGTGACGAGGTCCTCCTCGGTGAGCACCGGCGAGCCGACCGCCTCGGCCGTGTGGATGCCGAGTTTCTTGTTCACCTTGTAGCGGCCGACGCGGGCCAGGTCGTAGCGCTTCTCCTTGAAGAAGAGGTTCTCCAGCAGCGTTTGCGCGGACTCCTTGGTCGGCGGCTCGCCGGGGCGCAGCTTGCGGTGGATGTCCAGCAGCGCCTCGTCGGTGCCGGGTGTGTTGTCCTTCTCCAGCGAGGTCAGCATGATGCCGGAATGGCCGAAGCGCTCGGCGATCTGCTCGCTGGTCCAGCCGAGCGCCTTGAGCAGGACCGTCACCGGCTGCCTGCGCTTGCGGTCGATCCGGACGCCGACGGTGTCGCGCTTGTCCACGTCGAACTCGAGCCACGCACCGCGGGAGGGGATGACGCGCGCGGAATGCAGTGTCTTCTCGGTGGATTTGTCGATGCTCTCGTCGAAATAGACGCCGGGGGAGCGGATCAGCTGCGAGATGACCACGCGTTCGGTGCCATTGATGACGAAGGTGCCCGTGCCGGTCATCATCGGGAAGTCGCCCAGGAATACCGTCTGGGATTTGATCTCCCCGGTGTTGTGGTTGATGAACTCCGCGGTCACGAAAAGCGGTGCCGCGTAGGTCAGATCCCGGTCCTTGCACTCCTCGATCGAGGTCTTGACGTCCTCGAAGCGGGGTTCGGACAGGGTCAGCGACATGGTTCCCGCGAAGTCCTCGATGGGGCTGATCTCGTCGAGTACCTCCGCCAGCCCGCTGGCGCGCGTGGCGCCGTGCGCGGTCGTCCGGGCGTGCCAATCGGGCGCGCCGATCAGCCAGCCGAACGAATCGGTCTGCACCTGCAGGAGATCCGGAACTGTCAGGGGCTCGGTCACCGTGGCGAACGAAACCCGCTCGGTCTGATTCGAGACTGCCAAAATGCGTCCTTCCAGCACCTCGCGCCGCCCGCGCAGGCGGTCGGTCGCGGTATCTGCTTGTCCTGTGGCCGTAATTCACGCGCACCGGCGCCGGCCGTCCGAAACATGACTCGACAACAACGGGTGGATGAAGCCGCACGCAGACAGCGCGACCTTCCACGGTCATTTCACATTTCGAGAGTCGGACAGCACCCGCCCAAGCGCGAAATCTCAAATTACACCCGAAGTCAACAGATGTCGAGAGGCGCGAAGAAATCGACACCGATATTCCGGCGTCTTCCCATTTCAATAATGACACCGCGGAACGCAATTCGTCAAATCGTTTATCGCCTCCCGTACGCAGCCTCCTGGCCTGCGCGAAAGCGACTGGGCGGCAGCATGTTCGGCTCTGCGCGCCGGGGTGTGGCCGTGCAGGAATTCGTATCCCGCGAGGACCAAGACCGGGTGCGGACCCGAACTCACCGACGTTCTCGTTGCACCGGCCCAGTGGACTGTTCCCGATCGAACTGTGGGTCATGATCCGTGGCCGTGCAGATCCCGGCGACCTTCGATCCTTCGCGGAAGCGATTGTGACAGAGGCCGATTCGGGCCGTGACTTTCGAGAATCCCTTCGACACGCTCCCGTATCGCGGCGACCGGATGTGGGACCACTGCACTGCCTACCGGGGGGACGATGGTCCCCTGCCTCCTCGCCCAGATCCTCGATGGCAGCTGCGGCAGAGTCGAATTGGAAGGCGCCTACCCGGATCCCTGGGCCGGTCGCCGCGCCCGAAACCCCGCCCGACGCCCTCGACCTCGCCGGTCGGTGATTCAGGCCGAACCGGGTAGGTGCATCGCAGCAAGGCGGTGGGGGTCGGCGAGCAGGGTGATGGCGGTGATGCGGTGGCCGGCGACGGCGAGGGACATGACGGATAGCGGGGTGCCGTCCTCGCGCCAGGAGATGTAGCCGGGCAGATTGTCGACGAGGACGGGCTGGTGGCGGGCGACCGCGCCGGAGAAACTGCGTGCGCGCGTGGCTACTTCGGTGGCGCCGAGGGTGACGAACACGCCGCCGGGAGTGTGGACGGTGAGCCGCACCTCGGGGTCGAGGACGCGGAGGAGCGCCTCGAAGTCGCCGCCCACCGCGGCCCGGCGGAACGCTTCGGCCACCGCCCGCTGTTCGCGCCCAGGGGTGGCCGGATGCTCGCCGGCGCCCTGGACCTTCCGGCGAGCGCGGCTGGCGATCATCTTGGTGGCGTCGGCGGATTTGCCGAGGATCCGGCCGATATCGGCGAACGGCACCGCGAACATGTCGTGCAGCACGAACGCCAGGCGCTCGCTGGGGCCGAGCGAGTCCAGGACGACCAGCAGCGCCAGGCCCACCGAATCGGCCAGGGCGACATACTCTTCCGGTTCGGCGGTCCAGTCGTCGGCGGTGACGACGAACTCCGGCACGCCGTCGTAGGACGACTCCTGCCGGGCCTGGCGCGAGCGCAACAGATCCAGGCTGATCCGGCCGACGACCGTGGTGAGCCAGCCCGCGAGGTTGTCGATGGCGGCGGCGTCCTGGCGGGCCAGCCGCATCCAGGCCTCCTGCACCACGTCCTCCGCATCGGCGTGCGAGCCCAGGACGCGGTACGCGACCGCCCGCAGCCGATCGCGCTGTGCCTCGAAGGCCGCGGCCACCGGGTCCGTCGAGCCGGATCCGGCCATGGCTACCGTCCCCGCCGCTGTTGCCGCAGTGAGATCCGGTTCCCGTCCGGGTCCACTGCCTCGATGCGCACCCCGAACGGATACTCCACCGGTTCCGGATCGCTGAACGTCACGCCCCGCTCCCGCATCACCTCGAAGTCCTTCCACAGATTGTCCGATTCGAGAATGAGCGGCCCGGGCGCGACCAGCTCCGGCCCACCGGACGGCTGTCCGGCAGCCTCCGGAAGCTGCCACAGAATGATCTCCACGGGACTCCTGGATGCCTTGACTGTCAGGAACCGCCCATCGGGCCCGGCATAGTCCACCTGCTTCTCCAGACCGAGCGCTTCGGTGTAGAACTGCAGCGCACGGTCCTGATCGGCCACGTAGACGGTCACATACAAGATGTTCGACAGCACCCTGTCCTCCATTCGTCGGCTCGGCGACCCGGTCGTTGTCGGTCGCCAACCCTTATGACGCGGGCCGCCGCGGGAAGGTAACCGCGGTTTGGATAACAAAACGGGCGAATCGCGGCAAAGTTGCAGCAAATGTGCGATCGGGGCGAATAGCGTCGGAGACCTGGTCTGCCGCTTCGCCCGCGGCGCCCACTAGGAGGAGGACCCGGTGACCGAGCCATCCAAACCCTCACTGCTGTCGAAGATCTCGATGAAGCAGTGGATCGCCATCGTCCTCACCGTGCTGGCGGTGATCTTCATCGCGGAGAACCGGCACCGGGTGGACATCGAATTCCTGCTGATGACCATCCGTTCGTCGATGTGGCTGGTGCTGCTGGCGACCTTCGCCATCGGCTGGGTCGTGGGCGTCCTGACCATGCGATCCCGTCGCTGAGACGGCCCATTCTCGTGCTTCTTCTTCGGTCCGTGGCGGAAAATACCTTGCGCGGACCGCGATTCGGTCTGCTAGCCTGCTGCCTACCGTGACATCAGGCGAGGAGGTGAGACCCATGAACACAGTACCGATGTGGGGGCTCCCTCTCGTCGTCACGGATTGGCGAACGCTGTAGTTGTCGCCGGGAGCGCCTGCCCGACAAGGCAATCCCGAAAGGTGACGACGATGAATACTTCGGATATCTCTTCGCGTGCGGGCGATTCCGCCGCGATCACCCGGGTCGCGCTGACCCGATGGCAAGCCGTGGAGAACGACCTGGTGGTCGGGTGCGGCGATATTTCGACACGACCCGATGGACGGCTGTTCGTCAGCATCGACGCCTGGCACGACGCGGTGTTCGAGCAACTCGCGGCCGCGATGCTCCCCACCCTGCGCAGGCCACTGCATACCGTGGTCGACGAGAACGACGCCGACCTGCTGTCCCGGTGGACGCGAGCCGGTTTCACGACTCGGCGCCGGGAATGGGAGTACCTGATCCCCACCGATCCCGCCGGCACCGGGCTGCATGCCGTCCTCCCGCCACCGGACATCACGATCGTGCCGGCCGGGCGCGCGGTGGAGGAACCGTTGCGCGCCGTGGACCGGGTGATCCGCGACGAGGTGGCGGCGGCGGTCGGCTGGCAGGAGATGCCGGCCGAGATCCTGGGTGGGTACGACGGTGACACCATCGTGGACCGGTCGAAATACGTGGCGGCGGCCCAGGCCGACCGCTACGTGGGCCTGCTCCGCGTGGTGCAGGTGACCCGGCTACCGCGGATCGGACTGCTCGCGGTCCGGGCCGGCCAGCAGCGCCGCGGCATCGCCCGCGCAATGCTGGCCCACACCCTGTCCACGCTGCACCACCGCGGCATCGCCACCGCCTCGGCCGAGGTGAACGAATCCAACGTGGCGGCTACCGCACTGTTCGACGGCATCGGCGCCCGGCGCGTGAACAGCAACCTGGAACTGGTGCTGCGATGACCAAGACCGGGAAGGGAATAGAAATCGAGGGCACCGTCGTCGAATGCCTGCGCAATGCCACCTTCACGGTGGAACTGCCCAATGGGCATCAGGTCCTCGCGCACATCAGCGGCAAGATCCGGAAGAACTACATCAAGATCCTCCCGGCCGACCGCGTCCTCGTGGAACTGAGCCCCTACGACCTCACCCGCGGCCGAATTCTGTTCCGGTACAGGACGTAACGGGCACGGGCGGCGGCTCCCGGTAAAGAGCTGTCGAAACCGAAGTCGGAGGGCCCAGCCGCCGGATGGGTGGCTGGGCCCTCCGACCGTGGGTTCAGGCGTCGGGACGCCGAGGGCGCAGCGATATTCGCCGCGGGCCGCCGCTTCGACCTGGTGGCGACCAGCGCCAATGGCCAGCCCGCGTTCGGAGCCTATCTGCGCGGACCCGACGGCATCGCCCACGGCATCGGCCTCTCCGTCCTGACCCTCGCCGGTGACCGGATCAGCGGGCTGACCAGGTTCGACACCGCCGTACTCCCGCGCTTCGGGCCGCCCCGATCACTGCCGAACCGCTAGCGGGGCCGCCTATTTCAGGCGGTAGGTGTCGAGCGCGTTGGCCCGGTAGAAGAACTCCGCCTCCTGATCGGTGGCGTCGGTGGTGACGATGTGGTCGATCGCCGAGACCAGCTCGGTGTAGGTCCCGGCCAGCGAATCCACCGGCATGTTGGACGCGAACATCAGCCGCCGCCACCCCCACAGCGCCACACTCGATTCCAGCCAGTACTCGAGCGACGGCCACGCCAGATCGCGGCAGATGAGCCCGAACCCCGAGAGCTTACACAGCCACTGAGTCTCCTTGGCCGCCAAGGAGATCGCATTGTGCCAGGCGGAGCGGGCCTCGGCGGAATGTCCCTGTGGGAACCCCAGGTGCTCGAGCACCACCCGCAGGTCTGGATACCCGGCCAGGAAGTCGATCCAGTCGAGAATCTCGCCGGGCTCGGTCACCAGGTCGAAGACCGCGTCGTGCTCCTGCAGCCAGCTCGCGAGGGCATCCGCCGCAGGCGTATTCGGCGACAGCCCTTCGAAAACCCGTACCCCGCGGAACCGCTCGGTGCGGGCCTGCTCGTCGAGATGCGCGATCAGCTCGGTCGTCGGCAGGGTGGGATCGACCGCCCCGACGATCGCGAACGGCCGCGAGCCGGCCGCGGCAATGCTGTCCACCCAACGGGTTTCGTCCAGATAGGCCTGCGGCGCGGTGGTGGCCGACACATGCACCAGCCCGGCCACCTCGATCGAGCCCAGCCCCCGATCGAAGTCGGCCGGAAGAAAGTTCTGCGCGATGTCGGGTCGTCCGGCGGCGGCGAATCTCGCCAGGCCCGGATACCAGGCATGCGCACCGGTGTCCCACAGGTGCATATGGGCGTCGACGAGGGGGAGAGAGGGCATGTGGGCAACTCCTACTGCATGGTGATGCCGCCGCTGACGCTGATCAGCTGGCCGGTGACGTAGCTGGCTTCCGGGCTTGCCAGCCATGCGATGAGGGAGGCTACTTCGTCCGGTCGGCCCAGGCGTTTGAGGGGGATGGATTTTTCGAGGGCGGTGAGGGTTTCGGGGTGACCGGCCATGGTGCGGGCGACCATGCGGCCCTCCAGCGGTCCGGGGCAGACCACGTTGACGGTGACGCCGTCGCGGGCCACCTCCCGGGCGAGGGACTTGGCGAAACCGAACAGGCCGGATTTGGATGCGGCGTAGACGGTTTCACCGAAGGCGCCGGCTCGCGCGCCGTCGGAGGCGACGAACACGATCCGGGCGGCCTCGGCGTCGAGCATGCCGGGCAGCAGCAGCTGGGTCAGGCGCATGGGCCCGCGCAGATTCACCTGGAACATGAGGTCCCAGGCGAGGGTTCCGCTGTCCAGGAACTGTTCCACGACGGCGACTCCGGCACAGTGCACCACCGCCGAGACCCGCCCGCCGACCGCCCGGGCGGCCGCTTCGATGCTCTCCGCGCTCGTCAGATCCAGTTCCAGCGCAGTGGCTTCCGCCCCCAGCTCCGCCGCACACGCACGCGCACCCTCGGCATCGACATCCGCGACCCACACGGGCCGTCCGGCGTCCACCAGTCGCCGCGCCACCGCGCGCCCGACATCCCCTGCCCCACCGGTCACCAGCGCGCCGGATGCCGCTCCGACACCACCCACTGCCTCACCCTGTTCCGCTCTTCTCGAATCCGTTCGGATTCAATGAATAGTCGGTCAGCGGGAATTGCGCGACACTATGTCCGCGATTCGGCCGCGGAAGGCCTCGGGGGAGAAGGTGACGGCGTGCTTGCGGATGGTTTCGGGGTGATAGCCGGCCGGGTCGAAATCGCGCATCACCCGTGCGAATCCGGCCACCACCGAATCATCGGAACCGGTCGGAATGTGTTCGCCGGAGATCCCGGGCACGACGGTGTCGAGGGCCCCGCCCGCACCGACGGCGAGCACCGGTGCGCCACAGGCCATGGCCTCCACCGGGACGATGCCGAAATCCTCCACGCCGGGCATGAGCAGCGCCCGGCAGCGGCGGTACATGTCCCGCAGCACCTCGTCGGAGGCCGCGCCCAGGAAGGTGGACTCCGGGCCCGCCAGCGCCTCCAGCTGACGGCGATAGCGGCCGTCGCCGAGGATCACCAGGCGCACCCCGGCCGCGCGGGCGGCACGAATGGCGAGATCGGGGCGCTTGTAGGGCACCAGCCGGCCCGCGAACAGGAAGAAGTCCTCCCGGTCGATGTGCGGATCGGGGGAGAAACGGTCCACGCGCACAGGCGGATTCACCACCGACGCGGGCAATCCCCACCAGTCCCGCACCCGATCGGCCACCGCCTGCGAGTTCGCCACCACGTGCGCGAGCCGCGGCGCGGCCCGCAGTTCGTTGCGCCGGGCCAGCGCGCCCAGCGCCATCAGAATGGCCTGCCCCGCCCGTCCTCCGGCCTCCCGCGCCCGGAACGCGCTGTCCCAGGCCCACCGGGCCGGGCTGTGCACATAGGCGATCACCGGTGCGGTGGTGGCGAAGACCGCCTGGGTCGCGAAGGCGTGATGGCTCACCACCACCGCGTCGTACTCGCCGTCGAGTGGAAGACTGCGCAGCGTCCCCGGCACGAAGGGCAGCAGCGGCGCGTGCGACCGCCGCCCGCTCGCCGAGTAGGCGCGCGACAGCCAGGTGTCGTACACGAGTCCGGCTGCCGCCGAGCCCTTTTCGATCGAGGGCCCTACCGCCGCCAAGAGTGCGCGCGTGCACTCCGCGTCGGCGATGGGCGCGAAAACCGGTGCGCCGGGCCAGGTTTTCATGAACTCGGCGACCACGGCCTCGGAGCCGCCGTATTCGGTGAATCGCTCGTGGACGAGGGCGATCCGGGGTGCGGACATCACAGCTCCTGGGTACTGCACGAGACTGGGTTACGGTGCGAGACTGGGTTACCGCGCGAGACGACGCGGTGCCGCCGTGCGCCGCAGCGCCGGAGCCACCGGCCGTCCGGCGAGCAGGCCGTCCACCGTGCCCTGTTCGAGGGCCTCCTGGTAGGTCTTGGCCGCCGACTGGCAGGCTTCGATGGTCTGGTCGATATCGGCGTCGGTGTGCGCGGCCGAGTTCACGAACGACTGCCCCAGCACACCCCGGTCCAGCAGCTCCTGCAGGAACAGCGTCCGATAGGGCTGGGAGGGAACGCCTTCCGGGTCCCGGGTGAGGAACACCAGGCAGGACGGCCGGCCCGCCACCTCGAGATGATCACCGATACCGAGGTCCGCGGCAATGGCATTGACCCCGGCGGCCAGGCGGCGGCCGGATTCCTCCATATGCGCCACCGGATCGGTGTCGCGGTAGGTCTGCACGACGGCCCGGAAGGCGGCCAGGGACGCGGTTTCCGGTCCGTGGGTGGTCGACAGCAGGAAGACCCGGTCCGTGTCGGTGCGCAGCCCGCCCAGCTCCATGTACTCGCGTTTGCCGGCCAGCGCCGAGAGCGGGAACCCGTTGGCCATGGCCTTGCCCCAGCACGACAGGTCGGGCGTCACACCGTAGATCCGCTGCGCCCCGCCGGCGGACCAGCGGAACCCGGTGATCATCTCGTCGAAGACCAGCAGCGCGCCGTACCGGTCGCACAGCGCGCGTACGCCTTCCAGGAAGCCCGGCGCGGGTTCGGCCAGGGCCGTGGCCTGTTCGAGGATCACGCACGCGATCGCGGTGCGGCGCAGTGCCGTTTCCAGCGATGCCAGGTCGTTGTAACGGAATCGCACCGTCGGGACCGCCGGTATCCCCGCGTTCATCTCGGTGGTGCCGATGAACCAGTCGTCGACCGAGAAGAACGGCTGCTCGCAGATCGCCACCGCCTCCCGCCCGGTCACCGCGCGCGCCAGCCGCACGGCGGCCGTCGTGGTGTCGGAGCCGTTCTTGGCGAACTTCACCATGTCCGCGCCCGGCACCAGGCTCAGGAAATCCTGGGCCGCCAACAGTTCCAGCTCGGTCGGCCGGGAGAAGTTGACTCCGTCGGCGATGGTCCGGGCCACCGCCTCGACCACCGGCGCGAATCCGTGGCCGAGGGTCACCGAGCGCAGCCCCATACCGTACTCGACATACTCGTTGCCGTCCGCGTCCCACACCCGGGCGCCCTTGCCGCGCACCAGGATCGGGGCCATGGCCTCCGGATACTGGTCCGCGCCGCGCGCGTAGGTGTGCGCACCACCCGGGACCAGATCGTGCAGGCGCGCCTGCAGGGCGGCGCTGCGCCGGTAGTCACGCATGATCGGCACCCCCGGCGGTGACGGCCCACAGTTCGTGGTCGCCGCGGTGCCCGTCGAGTCCGGTGTAGCTGCGCATGGTTCCCTCCTTGTGCAGTCCCGCCGAGGCGGCGACCACGGCCGATGCGGTATCCCCGGCCGCGACGGCCGTGTATACGCGGAATAGTCCGAGCCGGTCGAAGGCGTATGCCAGCAGGGCCCGGGTTGCCGCCAGGCGGACTCCGTCGTCGGCGTGGGCGGGATCGGCCCAGATGTGCATCCGGGCATTGCGATCGAACATGTCGAGGTCGAACAGCCGAGCCTCCCCGGCGTAGGCGCCCGCGGCGTCGAGGACGAGCAGCAGACCGGCGGGGGAGCGCACTCCCGCTGTGCTGCGAGCGAATTCGCGCCACCAGCACGGACCGGTGCTATCGGTTCCGTCGGTCGCTTGGGGCGCCCCGTTACGCCGGGCGGTCGCGCGGGCCGGGCCGTCGGAGGGCCGCGGGCTGCGCAGCGCCACCCGGTCGTACCCGGTCAGCCGGAGCGTGACGGGCCGGGTGGGCAGCGCCTGCCGCGCAGCCCGCCACAGCTGGCCCCCGCGATACCGGGCCAGGACCCCGAAAATTGTTGCTGTACCGGGTATTCCGTTCGCCTCCGGTGCTCCGGTGGGTTCGTCCGGGGGCGGGGTTCGATGCTCGAGCGTGCGCTCGGTCCACATCTCGGTGAATCCCTTGGGCGGAATCTCGGCCCGCGTCATCGACCACAGATCGTGATCGGTCCGCGCCCCGCCCACATCGAAGTGCAGCCGCATGCGCCCCTCGCGCACGAACCCGATCTGCACCGCACCACTGGTAGCGGCCGCGTTCCCCGGCGAGATGGGCGCATTGATGCGCTCCAGCCCCAGCACCTCGAAGCTGAAGTCGAGGATCAGTCCCGCCGCGATCCCGCCGAATCCGTGCCGCCCCATCCGGGCGTCGATCCAGATTCCCATCTCGCCCTGCCGGGCCTGCTGATCGATATTGCCGATCTCCACCTGCCCGGCGAAGCGCCCGTCGATCTCGATCACAGTGGCGACCCGACGCCCGGAGCGGGCATTGGTCGCCGCCTCCAGACATTCACGCACCCAGGCCTTCTCGCTGTGCCGGGTGTCCCAGTCCAGCGGCGAGGTGTGCCAGAACGGTTCCAGGAGTTCACGATTGCGCAGCCGCAGCCGCCGCCACTCCTGGTAGTCGGCGAAGCGCGGCAGCCGCAGCAGCAGGGTGCTGCCGTGCAGCCGCGCCGGGCCCAGTCGCGGTCGTGCCCCCGCGCCGCTCACGAGTGCGGTCGCTGCTTGCCCAGCGACGAGGTCTTGATCGCACCGTCCGTGCCCACCGACAGCCGCCAATAGGCGCCCGCCGAATCCTTCAACACGATTCCCCCTTCGCTGTGATCGGAAATATAAGCCCCACTGTTCAATACGGCCGACAGTACGGTTCCGTCCCGGTCCTGGACCTGGAAGATGTCGGCATCGGGCTGACTCGCCTGCGCCACCGTGGTCCCGGCGAAGCGCGCGCCGTGGATGGCCCCGCGCCCGATCACGTGCCAGCCGTCCGGGAACGACCTGGGATCCACGTCCTGGTAGGACCCGGAGATGAGGTTGACGGCCGTGCCCTCCGCTACGCCCTTGGGATCCACCCGCACCTCGATGGGCGGCGCGTCCAGATCCGGATCGAACTGCACATTGGCCAGATACGGCTGGCGGCAGTGGATCAGGTCCAGGCACACCTTGCGCGCGGCCACCTTGCAGTTGACCAGACCGAACTGGGCGGGCCCGCCGGCCGGTCCGCCGATGGACAGCGCGGTATCGGCCCCTTCGAACCACACGTTGGTCAGCCACCAGTCGTTCGCGGGGCCGTCCACCACCAGGTGCTTGTCGGTGGTCCTGGGATCGTTGTCGGACACGAATTCGACATTGGCCAAGGCCAATCCGGCATTGTGGTCGCCGCCGGTGCCGAGCACCCCGATGTGATTGTTGGTGAGTTTCGAGGACGTCAGGTAGTTCTGGATGCACGAGGTGACGATCCCGAACCCGAAATTATTGATATCGGAATTGATGACGGTCGTGCCCCCGGTGTTCTGATCCAGCACCAGCCCCCGCTGGTCCAGGAATCGGGGCGCGTTGTCGCTGAGATGATTGCCGCGCAGCACCACCGAATCGAAGGTGCAGCGGAAGCACTCCGATAGCCGCATCGCGGTGGCCCTGGGCCCGGAGAAGTAGAAACCGAGCCGCGAGAAGCGAACCCGCTGCTTGCGCTGCAGTGCGATGAAGGTGTCATCGCCCTCGTAGTTGATGGTGGTGACATCGGCCCCGTCGCCCAGCACCGTCGCGTAGTCGGCGAGCGCCGGAAACTTCTTCAGCGTGTACTGCCCGGCCGGGATGTAGAGCACCAGCGGCTTGTCGCTGACCGCGGCGGCCTTGGCGAAGGCGTCGGTGTCGTCGGCCTTCCCGTCCCCGACCGCGCCGAAGTCCTTCACATTCCGGGCCGACGGCTGATCGGTCACCTGCGGCGAACGGAATTCCGTTGCGCCGGAATCGGTTTTCGCGCACGCCGCCGCGACCGGCAGGATGGCCGCCGCCCCGAGTCCGGCGGCCAGCAGCCGCCGGCGGCGCACGGCGGCGTCCGATCGGTTGTCCGTTGTCCCCCCGTCCTCCTCGATCACCGTTTCACCAGATCGAGCGGATGTTTGACGAGTTCGCCGACGCTGCGATGCGTCCGCGAGAAGACGACCGTGCCGATCATTCGCTTGTTGTCGTGGCCGAAGGTGGCCAGCGCCCCGCGCACCTGGTTGGAGGTGGTCTGCCCGAGCTCGATCACGCCGATCGTGGCGTCCACGCGCCGTGCCAGCGCGATGGCGTCGGCGGCCGCGGTGACGGGTGCGGCCTCCACCACGATGTGGTCGAATTCGCTGCGCAGCTTGGACATGATGTCGCTGAACCGCTCGGAGTCCAGCAGGTCGGGGGTGCGGAAATCCATGCCGCCCAGCGGCAGCACAGTGATCCCCACCTCCGGCCAGGCCATCACGAACCCTGCGGGAGTCGCGTTGTTGCGCAACAGTTCCGACAGTCCCGCCGCCGCGGCCGCCGGACTGCGCCGGGACGAGCCGTGCCCGGTGGTATCGGCGTCCACCAGCACCACCCGCGCGCCGGTATCGGCGAAGGTGCGGGCCAGCCCGATCGCCACATCCGGTTCGGAATGCGGCGACAGCGAGGTCAGCAGCAGGCTGACCAGCCCGGGATCCTCGGTGAGCCGGGTGCGCAGCCGGCGCAGCTCGCCCGCCGCTCCGGGCCGCCCGTCGTCGACGACGCCCAGAATCGGCACGGGCAGAAAGGCTTCCAGCTCGGTGGAGGTACGGACTCGCCTGTCGAGTTTGTCGCGCAGGACCGCCGCGCCCAGGCCGACCATCAGTCCGGCCAGCACGCCGAGCATGTAGTAGCGCTTCTTCTGCGGTCCGCTGGGCTGGCTGGGCGTCTGGGCCTTGTCGATGACCTCCGCGCGGGCGGCGGGCGCGGCGTCGCTCTGGGTGACCTCGAGCCGGGCGACCAGCGCCCGGAACTGGGAGACCACCTCGTCGGCCAGGGTGCGCGCCCCGGCGGCGGTGGAGTCCTTCACCGTGATGATGATGATCGTGGTGGCCGGCGGCGAGACCGCGGTGATGCGGCCGCGCAGGTCGTTCACCGAACTCTTCAGGCCCAGCTGATCGTGCACGTAGGTGGCGACGGTGACGCTGGTGGCCAGATCCACGTACGAGCGCACGCGCTGCTGCGCGGCCAGTCCGCCCTGATAGGAGTCGTTGACCGAGGTCCCGGTGGCCATGGACACGTACACCGAACTGGACGCGGTGTATTCGGTTGGCAGGGTGCTCGCGTATCCGTACGCCGCCCCCGTACAGATCACCACCGCGACCACGATTATGGGCCAGCGCCGCCGCAGCAGCCGCCAGTAGTCGATCAAACCCATTGCGCTGTCCTCGTTTTCCCGGATGGAATCGGTGCCCCCTGCAGCTGCTCCATCCGTCTTCGGAATTCACCAACAAACAGATACGCCAGCCATGCCAGCACCACGGCCTGCAGATACTTGCCGAGCATCTCGACGGTGCCGAGGATGCCGCGCTCGAACAGGACCGGGACCTCGATCACCGACAGGCCCAGGATCGCCATGGCCAGGTACCTGCTGTAGAGAGCCCGGATCCAGATCAGCAGCAGTACGAACGTGATCGTGACCCCCACCGCGACACCGATGTAGCCGCCCAGCACATAGCCCTCGTTGATATTGCCCTCCGCCAGGGACACTTCCACCGTCGACATGTCCACCGAGCGTCCGCGCACCTGCTCGGCCCAGGCGGCGCCGGACCGGAACTTCTCCGCGCCCAGCAGCTGCGTGGGAATCAGGCTCTGCACGGCGTGCTGCGCCACCTGACTCGGCGTCAGCCAGGAACTCGGCCCGGCGAACCAGGAGTCGGTGGCGGCCTCGAGCAGGTCGAAACGGCGCAGCATGCTCAGGAAGGGGTGCACCACCGTCGGATACTGCGCATCCACCTGCGCCGCTTCGGCTTTGGCGGCGGCATCGGTCTTGAGCGACTGCAGCCGGCCGAAGCCGCCGATGGCCAGGCCGGTGATGCTCAGCACGCCGACCACCTTCACGCGCGTCCAGCCGGTCATGGCGAAGCGCACGGCGATGGCCAGCGCCGCGCCCATGATCGGGGTCTTGGACTGCACGGTGGCGGTCCACACCAGTTCGCCGCAGGTGAGCGCGCCGACGACCAGTGCGGTGGTGCGGCCGGACTCGTTGCGGTAGAACACGATCAGGCCGACCGCGCCCAGCGTGGCGAGAATGGTGACCAGGTTGATGAGCGGGTTCGGGCTCTCCAGTTCGCCCGCCTTGTCGGTGGTGCCGGTGGCGTAGGCCGCCAGCCGGCCCAGGGTGCCGACGCCGTAGAGCAGGAACAGGGTCTGGGTGAAGATGGGCTCGCCCGCGAAAGGAGCTACGCGCGGCATGGTTTCGCGTGGGCGCAGCCGCACGCAGAGCACGTAGCCGATGATCAGCGCGGCGTAGACCCAGAGTCCGAAGATGACCGGTTGCAGCACCGCGGCGATGCCGCCGTCGTAGCCGTATTCGTAGAGCCGCGGATCGGGCACGTTGTCGCCGTAACTGGGGATGGGCTGCACCCACAGCAGCACCACCGGCCGCGCGATATACGACAGCGACCAGTGCGCGGTCTGTGCGATCAGGAACACCCGGGCCACACCGGGCAGGAACATCGCGGCCACGACGATCGTCACCAGCGCGGCGGCGACGAGGAATACAGCGAATTGTGCGGAGGCCATCACTCTCCCATCACCCGTATGTCCGCGCCGCGGGCCGGGGCGTTACCCGTTGGCGCGGCCGTTCTTTTCGCTGTCGGCGCGGCAGATCCGTTGCGCCGTCCGGGCATGGGCGGCGCTGCGCGCGGCTGGACTGTGCGGCCTGGTGCGCGCGGCCGCTCATGCCAGTGCGTCGATGATCTCGCGGGCGCGGTCCACGTACCGGTGGTTGCCGTTCACGATGCGGCGATAACCGGCCTCGGCGACCTTGGCGACCTCATTGGGATACTTGGCGCAGCGGCGCAGGATTTCGCGCAGCTCGGTCGGGCCGGAGAACAGATAGCACTCGGCCTCGTCCTGGAGCAGTTCGGCGTGTTCGTCGGTGCGTTCGCCGACGAAAAGGCCGCCGGCGGCCGGGACTTCGAAGGTGCGGCAGGTGTGGGTGTCGCGATTGTCGGAATTGAGCAGCACCAGGTTCGCGGTGACCGCGGCGACCGCCGTGGAGAAGTTCTCGCCGTAGACCGCGCCGCCGACATCGGCGCCGGTCTGCCACAGCGCGCGCACGCGGCGCCAGCCGGGACCGCGTAACAGCATGTCCCCGTGGTGTTCCCGGGCCAGTGAAATCAAGAGGTCTCGACGGTCGGGGCGCACCGCGCCGATGAAACCGACCAGGTAGTTGCGGACGGTGCGGCGGGCGGTGAGGTGGTGCAGGGCCGGATCGTATGCGCTGCGAACGAACTTCACGTGCCGCGCGCCGCGGGCGGCCAGCTCGGGAACGTTGTGCCACTTGGTGGTGACGATGAGATCCCATTCGGCTTCGTGTGCCAAGTATTCCGGGCTGGTGTTGTACGGATTGGACACGTCATCCGGGCTGTAGTGCACATGCAGACCAGCCGGGGCGCTCAGTAGCCGCTGCTGGTCCAGGTGTACCGATTTGAAGGCGAACAGCACATCGGGCGCGAATGCGGCGGCAGCGCTGTCGATCTCGCGATGCAGTGCCTCGACGTCCCAGGGCGCGCGCCGATGGGCGACCTTCGAATACACCCACGGTGGCGACAGCCGCGCGGGCAGCGTGACCGGGGTCGTGTCGATCACCACCACCTCGTGCCCCGCCTGCTGGAATCCGTCGGCGAGTGAGCGCGCGTTGCTGCCCGCCCAGTCATCCCCGACGAAAAGTACTTTCACGCCAAATCCCCCTTGGTCGGCAGCGCGGTGGCAGGTTCGACCGGCCCGCCGCGGCCGGCCCGTTCCCGGACCATGAGCCACCGCACCCGGATGATGTACCACAGCGCGACGCTGATTTCCGCGGAAACTGTGCCATAGACCAGGGTCCAGACCGATCCGGTCCGGGCGGCGACCACCAGCGCCACCGCGGCGACGCAGGTGCCGATGATCGCGCCGATCAGCACGCCGATGGTGTCCTGCTTGACCGGCAGCACGGCGGTGGTGACGTACGAGGTGATGGTGGTGGCGGGCAGGATGAGGATCTCGACGCGCAGCAGGGGTATCGCGCCGTCGAAATCGTGGGTGTAGATGAGGTGGATGAGGAGGGGGGCCAGCACCCAGACGCTCACCACGGCCAGGCAGGCGAGGGCCACGCAGCCGATCAGCATCTGGATCTGATTGCGCCAGAACTGATCATGGGCGCTGCGGCGGGCCATGCGGGGGAGCAGGGCGAAGCCGATCGGGTCCAGGGTGGACTGGATCGCGCGGACCAGCCGGTCGCCCGCGGAGTAGAGGCCCAGCGAGGCGGCCTCCAGCACCGCGCCGTACACCGCCGCCGAGCCCTGGCCATAGCCGGTCACCAGCAGCCGGGAGGTGAAAATCGGTGCGGCCATGCGCAGGACGGCCCGCACGCCGTAGGGCCGGGCGGGCGGTCCGAACTTGCGGAAGGAGTCCCACCAGGTCAGCGCGACCGTGGCGATGGAGGAGACCAGCAGGCACAGCACGGCCATGGCGGCGCTGGGGAATCGGGGTAGTAGTCCGACGAGCAGGCCGAGATATCCGATGCGGCCCACGCCCTGATACATGGTGGAGCTGCCGAATCTGCCCTGGCCGATGAGCAGCCAATCCTCCGAGATCGACCAGAAGCCGCCGGCGAACAGGCCCAGCAGCACCATGTGCAGTTTGGGGGACACCCCGATCGCGAGGCTGGCCAGCAGCGCCACGCCGATGAGGGTCAGGGTGGTGGCGCGAATGGCGAGGTAGGTGCCGCGCAGGCGGTTCACCTCGAGGTGGCCCGGATCGTCCTCGGGCACTTTGGCGGCCAGGAACGAGGTGACGCCCAGATCCACGACCAGCGAGCCGATGAAGTAGGACGACATGCCGATGGCCAGCAGGCCGGTGCCGTGCGGGCCCAGCATGCGGGCCAGCAGCGGGACGGTGACCAGGGTGATGACGTACTGGCCGTATTTGCCGAAGGTCACCAGTCCGATATCGCGGATGATGCTGCCGATACTGCCCGGGCCGGAGGACGAATCCCTGTGGTGCTTACGGTTGGTGTCGGACTGATCTGTGGCGATGGGGGATTCGCTGTCCGATGCGGCCTGTCGGTAGGCGCCGGTGACATCGCGCACCGGGCGGGTGACCGGAAGCCGGACGGTGGGTGGGTCGATCGGATCGCCGTAGAAGGTGGGGAGCACCGGACCGCGGGAGGGCGCGGCATAGCGGGCGGCCCGGGTCTCGTCGAACGACACCGTGCCACGGCCGGTGCCGTTCTCGTGGCCGTTCGGTCCGGCGCGGCCGTGGTGCGGGCCGGCCGGACCGGAATCACCGCGGGCGTCGTGCTCGAAGGCGGAGGCTTGCTGGTCGACCTCCGGAATCCCGTGCCGCATATGGCGGCGCTGTCGCAACCGGCCCAGCGTGCCGAGGGCCTCCATCCGCACGGTGGGTGGATCGTAGGCCGGCAGTGGTTCGGTCGGATCATCCACGCCGCCACCGCTTTCCGGGCAGACCGGTCAGGAGGTCGGTCACGATCCGGCCCGATTCGGCGACGTCGAAATCGCGGGATCGCACCCGTGCGGCATCGGCGAGCTTGACGCGCAGTTCCTGATCGGCGATGAGAGTATCCAGGGCGCGGGTGAGCTCGGCGCGATCGCCGGCCGTCACCAGCAGGCCGTTCACCCCCGGCTCCACGATCTCCTCCGGTCCGCCGGGGCGGGTCGCGATGACCGCGCAGCCCGCCCGCATGCCCTCCACCACCACCTGGCCGAACGGCTCGGGCAGCACCGAGCAGTGCACGAGGATATCGGCGTGGCGCAGATAGGATTCCGGGTCGTCCACGTGGCCGGTGAAGGTGACCGGGAGGTCGAGAGCGGTGGCGTGCACCTCGAGCTCGGCGCGGTAGGGCTCCTCGTCGAAGAAGGTGCCGCCGACCAGGAAGACCTCGCGCGGGAGGGTTTTCACATCGGCCAGGGCGCGCAGGAACAGGTCCTGGCCCTTCCACGGGGCGAGGCGGCCGACGACGGCGATGATGGTCTCGCCGGCGGGGCGTTGTTCCTGGGGTCGTTGTTCGCGGGGGAGCGCGGATTCGTCTGCCGCGGTGTCGTTGTCGGGTGGGAACTCGACACCCGGATAGGCGACGACGGCCGCTCGGCGCCAGGTGTACAGCGAGGCCAGGGTGCCGCCGCTGTTGGCGATCACGGCGCGGGCCACCACCCAGCCCAGCACTCGGATGACGAGGGCGAGCACCCGGCCGAAGTAGTCGCGCGAAACCCGGTCGTGCACATGCCAGACCAGCGGGACCCGGGCCCGGCGGGCGGCGACCGCGCCCATGAGCACGGCTTTGGTGCTGCCCGCGACCAGGACCGTGGCCTCCAGGTCGCGGACGGTCGCGCCCAGTGTCCAGCCCAGACGTAGCAGGCCCGTCGCGCCCACGAGCAGGCTGCGGATCCCGGCCTTGTCGATGGTCATGGCGCGGGAGTCGAAACTAGTGGTGACGACGCGGGTTTCGATCCCCCGCGCGGCCATCAGACGCAGCATCGGGCCGTCCTCGGTGTAGAGCACGGCGGTTTGCCCGGCGGGCATGGCCGAGACCAGGCGCAGCGTTGCCAGTTCGGCTCCGGAGGGGGCCGCGGTGTGCGCCAGGAATACGGCCTTCAGCGGTGCCATCAGTCGACTAGCTCCGCGTAGAGATCCCGGTGCCGATGCGCCGCGACGGCCCAGGAGAATGACTCCGCGTGGGCGCGGCATTGTTTCGCGGCGGGGCGGGAGCCGTCGAGGGCCGTGGCGATGCGGGCGGCGAGTGCCTCGGCATTGCCCGGCGGGACGAGGAGGGTGGCGTCCAAATCCCGGACAGAATCGGGCAATCCGCCACAATTGGACACGATCGGGGGGCGTCCGGCGGCGAGGGACTCCAGGGCGATGAGTCCGAATCCCTCCAGTGCGAGGGAGGGGACGACGGTCAGATCGGATCTGGTGTACAGGTCGGTGAGTTCCGCGTCGGACACCGATCCGGTGAATCGGATCGACGGCTGGTCAGCGGCGAGCGCCCGCAACTCGGCCTCGGCAGTCCCGGTTCCGACGATGATCAACCGGGCGTCGGGATGCTTGGCCGACACGTCGGACCAGGCGCGAATGAGCACGTCGATACCCATCCGCTTCTCCAATCGCCGTACGCACAACACGATTCCGGTGTCGGCCTCGGGCTCCGAAGTCGTGAAACGCTCCAGATCCACACCCGGCGGAATCACCCGAACCCGATCGGGCCGCACGCCGTAGTCGCCGACCAGCAACCTTTCGAAATATTGCGACAGCACGACGAACCGGTCCGCGCTCGCATACCGCAGCCGCTCGACCACATACTTGGCACGCACCGCCCGCGCGCCCTCTCCGGCCATTCGGCTCTCGGCCGCCCACGGCCCGTGAAAGTGCACTACCAGCGGATTTCGTACCGCCGCAGGCCCGTACAAGCAGAAATGCCGATCGATCACGGTGTCGCGGGTGAGCCCATCCCGGTCCAGAAACGCGGTCCGTGCGCGCTGGAGCGTCGATCCGCCAGTGGGTCCCCATGACCCCGCACCGACCGGCCCGTCTCCGAAAGCCCTTGCGCCGACACTGATTCGAGCATCGCGCGCCAGTGCACCGTATAGATCTGTGAAGTACCGGTTGAGACCCCCATGAGCGGCCGTGAACCACTCCGACCCTGTCATCAACACCCGAATGGGCCGTGTCAAAACCCTCACCCCCGGGTCCGTCACCCACATTCGGACCGAGATAACGATCCGAACGCCCTTGCAGCGCAAGTGTATGCCAATCCGCGCTGCTGGGCGGGCTATCGGCCCGCAATCAAACCACCGACCAGTATTTTCCGAGCCGCCGATTTCCAGACACCGAATCGGCCGCCGGACCATCGAGGCGCGAAACGGACGGAATCCCCGCGCGGAATCGGCCGGATCATCCATGCGCGGAATCGGCCGGACGTTGTGTCAGCGCAGGTGTCAGGCCGGTATCAGCTCGACGTCAGCCGCCCCCGCGAAGGTAATTCCCGTCAACAACACCGCAACTCGAACCGAGGAGCCCACCGTGACCACCACCCTGACCGCCCAGGACAAGCAGACCCTCCGCACCGCCGCCTACGGCGCCGTCTCCCTGATCTCGGCCGCCGACGCCGCCGGCGGCTCGCCCCACAAGGCCGCCACCGCCGGCAGCATCGCCCTCGGCTCCGCAACCGGCCTGGTCGGCCACATCCTCGCCGAAAAGTCCACCGGCGTCCGCCTCGAGTCCAAATCCGTTGCCGCCCTGGCCGACCAGGTCCTCCCCGCCCTCACCGCAGCAATGACCCTGCTGACCAACCACTCCCCGTCCGAGGCCGCCAATTTCCGCACCACCGTCCTCGTCGCCATCGAAGCCGCCACCCACAAAACCGGATCCACCCCCACCGTCGCCGACATGACCCGCAAGATCACCGCAGCCCTCGACGCCGCCTGACCACATGCCCCCGGGGCCACCCGATACCGGCACCGACCCGCAAACCCAGCGAGGGACCCGAAGCCCGGACAGAACGAATGCTCTGTCCGGGCTTCTTCGCTGCGTCCCACCCTGTTCGAAAAGCCCGTCGAAACCTGACAACGCACCACACCCGAAGCCTGTGCTGAATTCCCGTCCCCTGGGGCCACCGGCCTGGACTGCTGGATCCTGCGTAGCCGCACAATATTTCGTACACCCACGTCACGTGCGCGGCAATGCATACACACGTCCCATCGTGGACCGACCGCTACGGTGGGTTCGATAGCGTTCCTTTCGAATTCGCGCATGTAGGGGGTTGTTCATGCATGGTCGAGATAGCGGCGCGTCAGGTATATCGGCGCGGTGGGCGGCGGGTGCTTTGCTCGCCGGTGTTGCAGCGCTGGTCGTCCAGGCGCTGCTGATTCCGCTGCGAGCGGCGCCGCAGTTCGGGCTGCTGGCCAACCAGAGTGATCTGGAGATCTATCGCAGTGGCGCATTGCAGGTGCTGCACCACGCACCGCTCTATGCTGCGCCGGTGCCGCCGGGAGGCTGGTTCACGTATCCGCCCTTTGCCGCGATTGTCTTCGTGCCGTTGGCGCTGATCCCGGTGGACGTGGCGAAGCTTGGAGTGTTCATCGTGTCCGGCGTGGCGTTGTGGGCGACTCTGTGGCGAAGCTGCCGCGCACTGGGTTACCGCGGTGATTTCAACTTGGCGGTTGCGTCCATCGGGTCCGCTTTGGTGGCTGCGGATTTGGAATCGGTACGAGGGACGTTGTGGCAGGACCAGATCAACCTGATCCTCATGGCGATCATCGTCTGGGACCTGACCCGTCCACCCACCGCACGGTTGCGCGGATGGGCGATTGGTTTGGCAGCTGGGGTGAAACTCACCGCCGTCGTCTTCCTTCCCTACCTGGTCCTGACCCGTCAGTGGCGAGCAGCAGGGTCGGCCACGGTCACCACGGCCGCAACGGTGATCGCAGCGTCGGTGATAACCCCTGCCGACTCTCGTGAATACTGGCTGCACGCGGTGCGCGATGTCGATCGGATCGGACCGCTCACTCATCCGTTCAACCAATCCATCAACGGAGTCCTCGCGAATCTGTGGGCCCCGTCGGCACCGCCCACCGCGGTGTGGCTGCTGTTGGTCGCAGCGGCCGCCGCACTCGGATACGCCGCTGCCTGGAAAGCGCATCGCGCCGGCCAAAGCCTGCTCGACATCGTCATCGTGGGCCTGATCGCCTGCGTGGTCCCCCCACTCGCATGGGGGCATCACTGGGTGTGGATCGCCCCGCTACTGATCGTCCTTCTGCACAACACGATTCAGGCACACGAACATCGTGCGTCCTGGGCTGTAGCGACCGCGGCAGTGTTCGTGGCCGGATCGATGTGGTGCATCTCGTGGATCTATGCCGAGATCAAGCACCTGGGACTGACAACCGCGCCGGGTTACATCCCTGCGATGACATCTGCCGTCGACCAGATGCCGAACTGGGTCCGAGCCATCGTGTGCGGGATACCGCCGACGATCTACCTCGCGGTGGTCAGCACAATCCTGCTGCACAAGAAGCGAGATGGACAGAACTCACCGTTATCGCTTCGGACAGCCAATTCCGATGTCAAGAATCCCTTGCCGTAGCAGGAAGGGCATGAAAGGTCTTCACCTCGCCGATGAGCGGATGTGTTCCTGTCGCAGGTCATGCATGACGTCAGCCGAAGAATTCGGACAATGCCGCGGTCACCGCTGCGTGGGTCATCGGGTGGTGTCCCTGTACCCGGGAGTAGGTCTCTTCGGGATGCACGGTGATCACGTCGAGTTGCCGCACCAGTGATCCGGGCAGCTCCTCCCCATCGAAATGAGCCAGCGACGGCACGAATACCGCCTCGGCATCCAGCCGGGTGGCCTGCGCCTTCAGGCGAGCCAAGCCGTACTTGTTCCGGGCCAGGGGGCGCCAGCACACCGCGTTGTATCTGCGGAGGTTGTCTCCGCACGGCATATTCGAGTCGTTTGCAGACCAGTTCGTGGAGTTGGAGGGCCTGCCGGTGCACCTGACTGGGCGTCTGAGGCTTCAGCATTACCGGGAGCAGCGGCAGGCTCCGTGGTTGGGCTAGACGCCGCATCGCGGGTATGAAGATGGGTGTCTCCCCCGGCGACGCTTTTATCAACGAAACCGACTGCACGGAACGAACAGTCGGCGACCTGGCGAGCGCACCGAGCCGCTGGAGTCAGGTGCTGGGTGATGAGTCGAAGTAGTTGCGTAGCCGATCGGCGTAGATCCATCGTTGCTCGCCGGTCGCGTACCCCGGCAGTGGGTGTGACCCATAGAGGTTGTCGGCGTCATATCGGGGGAAGACGTGGACGTGGTAGTGCCATACGTCCTGGCCGCCGCCGGGTTCATTGTGCTGGCGGGTGGATACGCCGTCGCAACCGTAGGTGGCTCGCATCGCGATGGCGATCTCGCGGACAACGTCATGCACGGCGTGCCCGTATGCCGGTGGCAGGTCGTACAGATTTTCGTGATGAGCGTTCGGTATGACCAGGACGTGTCCGCGGTTGTTCGGCCACCATCGGGATGCGGTGAAAGCGGTGGCACGGTCGGTGCGCAGCACGATGTCTCGCGGGCTGTCGAGTGGGGTCTCGCCGCCGGTGAGTAGGAAACAGAATGGGCAGTCGTAGCCGGAAGGTTCGTGATTGTGCACGGTCATTCGACCCTACCGCATGATTCACACCAGATACATTGCCGCCCAATCCATCCGCTTCCGGCATCCGCTTCGACCGGCGGTCGGATGATGCTGTCGTTTTTCCGCCAGCTTGCCGCGATGCGCGGCTATATGGTGCGGTTCATGACAGTCGACAGCAGGAACGTCGTTCAGGCCGCCTGGCGAGCATTCGCCAGCCATGATGCCGAGCAGATCGCGGCATTCTTCACCGCCGACGCGGAGTGGCTGGCGCCGTCCGGCAACGCTACCGCGGTCGCGCTGAACGCCCCCAGTCATATGGTCGGACGCGAGGCCATCACGCAGTTCATCGCGAACGATTTCCCTCGATTGTTCGTCGGCGATGTCGTGGTGGAATTCCATGGCTTCCATTCCGATGGTGACCGCGTGATCGTGGAGGAGACGATGAGTGCCACGCTGGCGAACGGGAATCGATACAGCAACGACTACTGTTTCGTGTTCGAGTTGCGCGACGGTCTGATCCACCGGGTTCGGGAGTACATGGATACCGCACGCGGTCATCGGGATGTCTTCGGTGATTCGGGGGCTGCTGCCAACGGCACAACTCCGTCGGCACTCGCCAGCTGATATCCACTTGAGTTGAGGTGAGTCAGTGGCCCCGGCGTCGGTAGCGCGACAGGCGGTGCCTGGTGCTGGCGGCGCCGTCGCCAGGACTACACGGAACGCGGCATCGGCCGTGGCGCCGGGCCGAGATCGAGACATCGATCTGGTTGTGTGACGCGGTATTCCATGCCCTGCACCAGGAGGAACAGTCCATCTCAGACACCGTGACGTGCGGTGGGTCGCGTTTGACGACTGGGCAAGGTCTGTCGTGGCGGACTCTTTCGCGGATTGTGGGCGGCGAAAGTCGGGTCAGGGGATCGGCGCGCGGCGGTAGGGTCGGGTTCATGGAGTGGAGTTTTCGTGCGGCGGAAGAGCTTTCGGCGGCGATGCGCGCTGGTGAGGTGACCTCGGTGGAGCTGACCGAGGAGGCGATTGCGCGGATCGAGCGAGACGACAAGGCGATCAATGCGATTTGTGTGCCGGACTTCGAGCGGGCGCGGGCTGCGGCGCGCCGGGCGGATGAGGCGCGCGGGCGGGGTGAGGACAAGCCGCTGCTCGGGATTCCGGTGACGGTCAAAGAGTCCTACAACATGGCTGGGCTGCCCACGACCTGGGGCATGCCGGCATTCCGGGATTATGTGCCGGCCGAGGACGCGGTGCAGGTGTCGCGGCTCGAGGCTGCCGGTGCGGTGACGCTGGGTAAGACCAATGTGCCGTTCATGCTGCAGGATCTGCAGAGCTTCAACGAGATCTATGGCACCACCAACAATCCGTGGGATCACGGGCGTTCGCCGGGCGGCTCTTCCGGTGGATCGGCGGCGGCTCTGGCGGCCGGGTTCGGCGCGCTGTCCATCGGGTCCGATATCGGTGGTTCACTGCGCACTCCGGCGCATTTCTGCGGCGTGTACGCGCACAAGCCGACCCTCGGGTTGGCGGCGACGCGCGGTATGGTGCCGCCGCCCGCACCGGCACTGCCGGCCGAGATCGATCTCGCCGTCGTCGGTCCGATGGCGCGTACCGCCCGCGACCTGTCGCTCCTGCTCGACGTCATGGCCGGACCGGACCCGCTGACCCTCGGTGTCGCATACGAAGTGGCTCTGCCGCCCGCCCGCCACGAGCAACTGTCGGATTTCCGCGTCCTGATCATCGACGAGCACCCGCTGATCCCGACCGGCTCGGCCGTGCGGGCCGGGCTGAACCGAGTCGCCGACGCGCTCACCGCCGAGGGTGCACGCGTCGAACGGCACAGTCCGCTGCTGCCCGATCTCACCGAAGCCGCGACCCTCTATACGCAGCTGCTGGTTTCGAACCTCGCGGCACGTATGCCGGCGGAGCAGTACGAGCAGGCGCGGGCGGTCGCCGCCGGACTGCCCGAGGACGCTGAGGGTTCCGAGGTGGCCTGGGTGCGCGGCGCGGTGTTCAGCCACCGCGAGTGGATCGAGGCGAACACCCGACGCGAATTCCACCGCCAGACCTGGCGGCAGCTGTTCGGCGAGTTCGATGTCGTCGTGTGCCCGATCACGCCGACTCCCGCGTTCCCGCACGACCACAAACCCGACATGCGGGACCGGCGGATCGATATCGACGGCGTCGCACACCCATTCGGCGACCAGCTCGTCTGGGCCGGCGTGGCAACCATGCCCGGCCTGCCCGCCACCGCCATCCCGACGGGACTCTCACCCGAGGGGCTGCCGGTGGGCGTTCAGCTCATCGGGCCGATGTTCGAGGACCGCACCCCACTGCGGCTGGCCGAACTGCTCGAAGAGAAGATCGGCGGCTTCCAGCAACCGCGCTAGGAGTGCGTCAGGTGCGGCGCACAACCGAACGTTGTGGGCGGCAGGTGGATTGGTTGTTTGATGTCCGGTGTCTCGCCTGATTGCATGCTCATGACCGATGCGAGGGTGTTCGATTGCGGCGATGCGCCGCTGACGTCCACGCGGTACCGGGCTGTGAACAGGAGAAACGTGGAGATCGGACTCACGCGGCTGATCGATGAGGAACTCGGCATTCATGTCGCGGAATGCCGGCAGCTCAACGCGGCCTCGAAACCTGTTGCCGGCCCGGCCACCTTCGAGGAGCTCCTCGAGGTGCGGGACAGACATGCCACGTCCCTCCCTCGCGCGAGCACCAGGGCCACCGAGCACATCGCCGAGACGGGCGGCCGTCGAGTCCCGGTGCGGATCACGCTCCCCCGGGACACCGAGATCCGAGCCGCCTATCTCGACATCCACGCCGGAGGCTTCTATCTCGGCTCGGCGGCCGGCGAGGATGCCCGCAGTGCTCGCCTTGCCGACGCCCTCGGTGTAGCCGTGGTGAGCGTCGACTACCGCCTGGCGCCGGAGCATCCCTGGCCCGCCGCCCCCGACGACTGTGAAACCGCCGCGCTCTGGCTCCTGGAACAGGCGGAATCATTGTTCGGGACAACGGATCTGGCGATCGGCGGAGCATCCGCGGGATCCACTCTGGTCATGACCACCCTGCTACGACTGCGCGACCGAGACCTGACCGATCGGTTCGCCGGTGCCGTCCTGCAGTTCGGCGCCTACGACCTCAGCGGGCAATCTCCCGGCGGCAAGCTCTACGCCGACGAGTACTTCATCCAGGCCTACGCCGGCCACATCTCCGACCACACCAACCCCGACATATCACCCCTCTACGGCAACCTCGCCGACCTGCCCCCGACGCTACTGATGGTCGGCTCCCTGGATCTCCTCCTCGAAGACAACCTGGCCATGGCAGCCCGCCTTTCCGCAGCGGGAAACGACGTGGACATCCGCGTCTACCCCGAGTCCACCCACGCCTTCACCTCCCGCCCGACCGGCATGGCCGCCGCCGCCCTCCGCGACGCCGAGTCATGGCTTGACCGACGCCTCACGAGGAAATAACAGGTCGTCGCCCTACGCCGGACCCGGTGGCGAGTCGGAGGCGGCGGATGGTCGCGATCGACAGCATGATGGTGGGATGGCTGAGCGGGTGAGTGTATGCGTGCGTTGTTGATGTTGGTGGTTGTGCTGGCGATTGCGCTGGTCGTGGGCGACCGAGTCGGGGTTGTGGTGGCACAGAACGAGATCGGGCGCCAGATTGCTACCGAGTACAACCTTCCGCAGCAGCCGCGCGTAGAGATCGGCGGCTTCCCGTTTCTGACGCAGGCTGTCCGCGGCAATTTCCATGACATCGATATCAAGGTCGGCGACTGGAGTGGACAGCAGCTTTCAGTTCACAATCTCGATGTCAGACTGACCGATGTATCTGCGCCGCTGAGCGATGTGGCGCACGGCCGCACCTCGAATCTGGTTGCCGCGACGGCGACCGCGACGGCTCTGGTTCCGTACGACACTGTGCAGACCTTTGCCCCGGAGGGAGTGCAGTCGATCTCCTATGCTCCGGACGGACTGCGCGTGAAGGGAACGTTTTCGGTGGAGGGTCTGTCGGTGCCCGCGACGGTGGTCGTCACCGTCGCGCCGACCGAGGACGGCATCGTGGTCACCCCGGTCTCGGTCCAGGCCGCGGCCGGCGGCCCGACGATTCCGCTGTCCCTGCTGCAACAAAATCTCACCTTCACCGTGCCTTTGCAGCGGCTGCCGCTGGGCGCGCAGCTCACGTCCATCCAACCGAGCGTCGGTGGCTTGCAGGTAACCGCCATCGCCCACACCGTGCGCTTCTCCGACCTGTCGTAAGAACACTCCCGCCCGGGTGCTGTCACATTTCCCGCGTGCCGATGGTCGAGGAGATGACACCGAAGAGTGCATCCCGACAGGAGAAGACCATGGCCACCATCACGCAGCAGATCCCGACCCGGACCACTCCGGCCGCGCGGGGCCGGATTCGGACGTACGCCTACTGGGCGTGCACGGTGAGTCTGGCGTTCATGATGGTCAGCGGCGCCTACGGCGAGTACACCCAGCAGTACGGGACCCAGGAAACCCACACGATTCTGGGGTATCCCACCTACTTCCTCACGCTCATCGCAACGTGGAAACTGCTGGGCAGCGCCGCGATTCTGGTTCCCGGCTTTCCGCGATTGAAGGAATGGGCCTACGCCGGAATGTTCTTCAACATGACCGGAGCCTTCATCTCGCACCTGGTCGAACGCGATTACGGCGTCGCCGGTATGCATCTGACCGTCACCGCCGGCATCGTGGCGCTGGTCCTCGCGTCCTGGGCGCTGCGGCCCGCTGACCGCATGCTCCCGCGTCGATAGGACCGCCCGCCGCCGATGAGTTTGCGCCTCCCGACCCGTCTCCCCTCGTATGACGCAAGTTCTGTGGCACATCACGATGTCGGTGGACGGGTTCATCGCACCGGAGGACGACTCCACCGGGTGGATGTTCGGGCACGGCGCGGCGGGCCCGCTCGGGGTGGAGGCGATGCGCCGGACCGGGGCCGTCCTGTCCGGGCGACGCGGATACGACCTGGGCAACAAGCCCGGGACCGGCGATCGGAAACTGTACGGCGGCATGTGGTCCGGGCCGATATTCGTGCTCACCCATCGGCCCGGGGACGCGCCGCAGGATCCCGATGTCACCTTCCTGTCCGGCGGTATCGCGGAGGCGGTCGCCACGGCGAAAGCCGCGGCGGGGCAAGGCGACCTCGGAATTTTCGGCGCGAATCTGGCCCGGCAATGCCTCGAGGCCGGGCTCGTGGACGAGATCGTCATGCACATCGTGCCGATCCTGCTCGGTAGCGGAGTGCGACTGTTCGAAGGAACCGCGCCGGTTCGGCTGCGCAAGCTGACCTGCGACGACTCCGGTCAGATCACCGATCTCCGATTCCAGGTCGAGCCCGCCGATTAACGCCGACGCCGCGCTGCCGGATCTGAGTTACGGTGATCGGCGGGCACGACGTGGTCGGAGGTAGGCAGGCTGTGGGGCGGACACTCGCGCAGGGGCAGGTTTTCGCGGGGTACACCGTTGAACGGCAGAGACGCTGCTGCCGACCATCCGTGTGCTGCTGGAGTCGGATTCCGAGCACACCCGCGCCGCCGACGCAGCCTGCACGGTGACCTCGGGTAGAAACACTCATTACGATCTGGCCGTCGACGTCACCCAGATCAACTCCACCCAGGGCAAGGCGGACAACACCACCGATCACCAGAGGATCACCCTGTCCATGGAGTACGTGGACGGCAAGTGGCTGTGCAGCAATCTGGTGAGCCCCCTGTTCCCCAGCTGACCGGTCGGTGCTGCCGCGCCGATGATCCTGGCACTGAAACGATTTCGCATTCCGGGACCCCCGCACCGTATGGCGCGGAGCACTGGACGTGCGATAGATTCGCTGCGGATTCGTGCTCGGACCGGGCGTCGGAAGGAATCGAGCGTGGGGAACTCTGGCGCGGGGGATGGTGCCGGGAAAATAAGGGTGCTCGTCGACAATGGCGAGTACTGGTTACGCAATCGCGGCGACATCGCCATGATGGTGATGACCGTCGAACGCCTACGGGAACACTGGCCGCACGCCCGCATCGGCATGCTCACCGACGAACCCCACATTCTGCGCGGCGTGCTGCCGCAGGCCGAACCCGTGCCGGCCCACACCGGCGGGCACTGGGGCCGGGGCGGTCTCGCGGGCCGGCTGGAGGAGGCCGCCGGGGTCCACCTGCTCGGCCCCGCCGCCATGCGCTGGCGCTCCGCCACCGAGGTGCCCAAACACTATCTGCGCGGCGCCAAGAACTGGGCGCGCAAGGAGGTCCACGTCCTCACCAGGGGCGACCGGGAACCCGAACCGGCCGGCATGCCCGACCTGCCGCCGGTGCCCGCCGCCCTCGCTGACGCCGACCTGGTCATCGCACAGGGCGGCGGCTACATGACCGATGTCGACCTCTACCAGGCCCATCGCACCCTCAACCTGCTGGAAGCCGCACAGCGCCAAGGCATTCCGAATGTCATGATCGGCCAGGGCCTGGGCCCCATGTGCGATGCGCGCCTGCTGCGCCGCGCGGCCGAGGTGCTGCCGGGCGCCGACCTCATCGCTCTGCGCGAGGGGCGCCGCGGCCCCAAGCTGCTGGCCGAACTCGGCGTCGCCGCCGAGAAGATCATGGTCACCGGCGACGACGCGGTGGAGTTCTCCTACCGTCTGCGGCGGCCCTGTATCGGCACCGATCTGGGTCTGTGCCTGCGCATTTCGGATTATTCCAAGGTGAGCGACTCGGCCCGCGACACCCTCGGCGTGGTGGTGCGCCGCGAGGCCGCCGAGCTGAACACCGCGCTGGCCCCGCTCATCATCTCCGAATACGACGACGAGGACCGCCGTCACACACTGCCGCTGCTCACGGGCGCGGTGAGCACCCGGCCCGTCATCGGGCGCGCGGGCACCGCGCAGGACGTGGCGCGTCAGGTCTCGCGCTGCCGGGTGCTGGTGACCAGCGCATACCACCTCGCGGTTTTCGCGCTCTCCCAGGGCATTCCGGCCGTGGCTGTAACGGCGTCGCAGTACTACGACGACAAATTCTATGGGTTGGCCGATATGTTCGGCGCGGGCGCGGGCGCGGGCGGTCTGCGTATCGTGCACCTGGACGTGGACAACCTCGACGCCGAACTGTCACGTGCGATTCGCCAGCTGTGGGAATCCGCGCCGGAACTGCGGGATACGCTGCAGCAGAGGGCAGTCGAACAGATCGACGCCAGCCGCGCGGGTCTGGATCGGGTGTACGGGCTCGTGGCAGGAGGTGAGGGCGCACCCGGCGAACCAGCCGAACCAGTTCAGGGGGATTGATGAAGAACCTCTCGGTATGCGTCCCGGCCTACAATTCCGGCCGCACCCTGGACACGACGCTGCGCTCGATTCTGGACCAGGACACCGATATCGAGGTGCTCGTCCTGGACAATGCCAGTTCCGACGACACCGGCGCCATCGCGAAATCCTTCGACGACCCGCGGCTGCACGTGCACCGCAACGAGGACACCCTGCCCATCGGCGAGAACTGGAACAAGGCTGTCTCGCTGACCTCGGGCCGCTTCGTGAAGGTCGTCTGCGCCGACGACATCCTGCTGCCCGGCTCTCTCGACAAGCAGCTGGAGATTATGGGCGACAACGGCATCGCCATCTGCTCGTCCAAATTCCAGGTCATCGACGAGCACGGCGCGGTCGAGGAGACCGACCTGGGTCTGCCGAACCTGCTGGGCCGCCGCAACGCCCGCGCCCTCATGCGCACCATCGTGCACCGCGGCCCTGCCGATTTTGGCCCCACCGCGGCGGCGCTCTTCCGCCGCCAGGACTTCGACCGGGTGGGCGGCTTCCGCGGCGATCTGGTCTTCCCGATGGACGTGGATCTCTTCGCCCGCGTGTGCGCCTTCGGCGACTTCTACGGCATGCCGGAAATCCTGGCCGCCTGGCGCAATTCGAGCTTCAACCTGTGCAGCCAGACCTCGACGGTCAGCAAGCTGATCGAGATGCTGCGCTTCCATCACCGCCTGGGCGCGGAGTACCCGCAGTACGTCGGTCGCGGTGCGGTCCTCGGCGGCGACTGGCGGCTGGCGCGCGCTGCCGCCGAACGGGTGCGGGTCCGGACGGTCGCGACCGCACTGCGCCGCCCGGACCTGCTGCACTGACCGCTGCTAGATGCTCGACAGCGGCCCGTAGGCGACAACGGTGTCGCCGCTGCTGCTCACCAGCCGCACGAACGGCCGGATGGTGGTGGTGCCCAGCACCCCGGACGCGGTGCCGTGGAAGCCCGACATGCTGATGCAGCCCTCGGTGCCGGACACATCGCCGCCGGCGGCGTCCACCGACTGGATGCCCGGGCCGAAGCCGACGTCGAGGGTCACGCCCAGCGTCGGAATCAGGTTGAAGACATCGGCTTTGGGATCATTGCCGATCTCCAGCTCGAGGCCGGGAGTCTGGTACTGGAATTCCAGCTTGCCCGACAGCGTGGCCGGATAGCCGACCTGGTAGCCGAGGGTGATGTGGCCGGTCCACGGATCGCCGGCCGGGAGGTCGACCTTGAAGCAGGCCTTGCCGCTGTGGAACCACTCCCGGGTGAGCGGGTTGCCGTCCAGCGGCGGCACGAAATCGATCTTGGTATCGGCGGAGATGGCGTGGACCGTCCGACCATGCTGGTCGACGATCGAATTGGCGGCGTCGACAGCGGCCGACGAGGTGCCGCCGCTCAGAACCAGGCCGATGGTGGCCGCGACCGCGACGGTCGCGGTGCGAGAGAGCGCAGTCGTGTTGTTGCGCATGATGTTCCCATTCCCTCATCAGGTATTGCTGCGTATTGCCTACGCGTGTTTGATGATTCCCCAGTGTTATGGGACGCGAGACGCCGTCCCCCGTCCCCTCGGCCGATGATCGACCCCCACGCTGAGATCAACCCACTCGATTACTCTGCGTGTGGCCGCGATCCCATGATTGCCATCACGGCCGACGTGGTGCATGCCCGGCGGATTCATACGCATGCCAGGCGAGATTTGCTGGCTTTCATAGCGATTCGGTCACATCGATCACCCACTTCCCGTGAAGTTCGGGCCACCGGGACGAGACCTCCGGCAACAGATCGGGCAAAGTCAGCAGGACCCGATCCGGCTGCGCGGCAACGAGTTCCGCCGGAGACAGGATCGGGATGTCGGTACCGGGCATGCGGCGGCCCTGCTTGCCCGGGGAGGCATCGGCCACCCCGGCCAGCAGGCCGCGATGCGCGCCCGCCAGATGCAGCAGCGCGACCGCGCGCGACGCCGCCCCGTATGCGTAAACGATTCTGCCGGAGGCGATTTCGGACTCCAGCCAGGCGCGCAGCGACCGCGCCTGCTGGTCGGCGGCGTGCTGGAGCCCGCGCACCGCCACCGGGTCCGCCACCGCCGCCTCCGCGGCGAGGATCCGCGCAATGGCGGGGTCGGGGGCGGCGGGCGCGTGCACCGCCGCCACCAGCACCGTGCCGCCGTAGAGCGGGAACTCCCATGCGGTCACCGCCACCAGCCCGGCCGGGCGCAGCAGGCCCTGTAGCGAAGCCATCGTGTAGTAGGCGAAATGCCCGTGCCGCAACGCATTCCACTGTCCCTGGCGCACGATGGCGTGCAAGGAGTGGAACTGCAGCAGCAGCACCCCGCCCGGCGCGGTGGCCGCCGCGCGCTGCGCGAAGGCGACCCGCTGATCGGGCTCGTGCATGATGCCGAAGCAGTCGATCACCACATCGGCGGGCCGATCGGTGACCCGGTGCCCGCGCTCGGTCAGCAGCGGCAGCCAGCTGCCGCCGTGCGGGCTGCCGAACTCCCGCACCGTCCCGCCGCCGGGCAGCAGGCCCGCCGCGGCCACCCGGGCCACCGCGTCCGCTGCCTGATCCCGCAGCGCCTGCGGCTCCACGCCGCGCGGTTCGGCGGTGACGGTGTCGTCCTCGGCCAGTTGCGCCAGCCTGCACGCGGCGCACAGGTCCATGGCCAGCGGATGCGCCGCCTCGGCCGCCAGGCTACTTGCTTCGCGATGCGGGCTCGCCGAGGTGAGACTCGGAAAGTCGTCTGCCGCAGGCATTTTCCCGAGATCCAACACCCGGGCCAGCGGGCCCAGCCCACAGCCGCGACACCCGTACCGGGGTTCGCCGCTCATGGCACGATGACCTGGTGCGTATCGAATCGACCGACCTCGCCGACGTCCTGATCCTGATCCCGCAGCCGTTCCGCGACGATCGCGGCCTGTTCACCAGAACCTTCGACGCCGAGGAATTCGACGCCCACCTGGGCACGCCCGGGGTGTCGGCGACGTTCGTGCAGGATTCGCAGTCGCGCTCGCACCGGGGTGTGGTGCGCGGTATGCACGGCCGCTCCGGGCGCGGCGAGGCCAAGCTGGTGCGCTGCGCGCACGGCGCGGTGCACGACGTGCTCGTCGACATCCGCCCGGATTCGCCGACCTTCGGCCGCCGGCAGGCATTCCTGCTGGACGACACCGACTTCCGGCATCTCTACGTCCCGCCCGGCTTCCTGCACGGCTTCCAGGCGCTCACCGAGGTGGCCGATGTCTGCTACCGCATCGACCGCCCGCACGACCCGGCCGAGGACCTGGGTGTCGCCTATGACGATCCGGACCTGGCCATCGCCTGGCCGCAGCCGGTGACCGTGGTGTCGGTGCGGGACGCGGGCGCGGGCTCGTGGCGCGAGCTGCTCGCCGCCCTTCATCTCACACCTCGGTCCTGATCCGGCGCAGCTCGTCGTCCAGCATGCCGGTCTCCTTCAGCGACTTCAGCCACGCCAGGCGGGTGAAACGCTGGAAGAAGGCCCCGGCGGTGAGCTCGCGCGCGCGGTACTCCCGGTACAGCTCGGCCGCGCCGTCGGGAATGCTCCACTCCGCTTCGAAGCCCAGTTCCTTTCGGGCATAACCGAAGTCGACCCGGTACGAGCGCGGGTCCGCGCCGCTCTCGCCGGTGATGACCAGCGTGGATTCCGGGACCACGTCGACCACCGCCTGCGCGATCTGCGCGACCGTGAGATTGTTGGCCTCGGTGCCGACGTTGTAGGCGCGGCAGTGCACGGCCTCGTCGGGCGCCGCCAGGCACGCGGCGAAGGCGCGCGCGATGTCCTGCGCGTGCACCAGCGGCCGCCACGGCGTGCCGTCCGAGAGCACTTTCACCTCACCGGTCAGCACCGCGTACCCGACCAGATTGTTGAGCACGATATCGGCGCGCAGCCGCGGCGAGAACCCGAATGCCGTGGCATTGCGCAGGAATACGGGGGAGAAGCCGGAGTCGGCGATGGCGGCCACATCGTCCTCGACCCGGACCTTGGACTCGGCGTAGGGGGTGAGCGGACGCAGCGGCGCGTCCTCGGTCACCAGGCCGTCCCCGGCCGCTCCGTACACCGAACACGTGGACGCGTAGAGGAATCGGCGCACCCCGGCGTCCTTGGCCAGCCGCGCCAGCCGGACCGACGCGTGATGGTTGATGTCGTAGGTGATCCGGGGCGCCAGCGCGCCCAGCGGATCGTTCGACAGTGCCGCCAGATGCACCACGGCGTCGAAACCGGCGAGCTGATCGGCGGTCACATCGCGCAGATCCACGGCGAGGGCGGACGGCGCGGGCGGTGCCTCGCCCAGCACGCACTCCGCGAAAAGCCCGCTGTCCAGCCCTGTCACCTCATGGCCGGCCTGCTGTAGCAACGGCACCATGACGGTACCCAGATACCCCTGATGCCCGGTGACGAGCACGCGCATGACTATGCACCTCCGAAAGTGATGGTGGCCTTCTCGAGCAGAAACGCCTCGGCGTGCTGGGCGCGGCACTGCACCCCGCGCAGCCGGGACAGGGCCAGGAAGGACTGCTCATCGAACCAGTCCCGATTGCGCTGTGAGGGATAGTGTTTCATCAACAGCGCGGCTTTGCGCTCCGCGCAGCCCGCGGGCAGTGGATGGAACACCGCCGGCTGCGGGGTGTCGTTCTCCCACTTGAGGATCTCGTAGCCCAGGATCAGGTGGTCGCGGAACTCGGTGGGCGCCAGCTCGGCCAGCAGCCGGTGGTCCTGATGGGCGTCCCCCCGCTGCGGCGCGAACACCACCGGGGCCGCGCTGTCGCGGCGCAGCGCGCCCACCGCGTCCTTGACCCGCGCCCAGTGCGCGGGTGCGTAACCGTCCGGCACGTCCAGGATTCGCAGCTCCAGATCCGCGCCGGGACAGAAGGATTCGAGCGCGGCCCGCTCCTCCTCGGCGCGCTCGGTGCCGGCACCGGTGAGCACCAGCGCCCGGACCCGCAGGCCCGGCCCGGCCTCGGCCAGTGTCAGCAGCGTCCCGCCCAGCCCGATGGCGAGATCGTCGCAATGCGCCGCCAGCAGCGCGATCTCAGTGATCGCGCCGGCGTCGAGTCGGATCATGCGCTGCGCTGCTCCCACACCATCCACGGGCGGTCACCCCGCAGATAGCCGGTGTCCAGCTCGGCGCGCTCCTTGAAGGTGTCGGCGGGCTTCCAGAACCCGTGATGCTGATAGCCGAACATCCGGCCCTGCGCGGCCAGTGCGCCGCAAGCGTCCTCCACCAGATCCCCGCCGGGCAGCAGATGCTCGAAGATCTCCTGCGTCAGCACGAAATAGCCGCCGTTCTCCCAGATCGGCAGCTGCGAAACCTGGGTGATGTTCTTGACTTCCCCGGCCGAGTTCACGTCCACGCAGTGGAAGGAGGACTGCGGCGGCACGATCATCATGGAGGCCGCGGCCCCGGAATGCTGGAACTGGGTGATCATCTCGTTCAGTGGCGCGTCGGTGAGCACGTCGGCGTAGTTGGCCAGGAAGTAGCGCTCGCCCGCGAGATGATCGCGCACCCGGCGCAGCCGCTCACCGATGGGCGACTCGACCCCGGTGTCGACGAAGGTGATGGTCCAGTCGCTGATATCGGACTGCAGCAGCTCCACTTTGCCGCCGCGGATGACGAAGTCGTTGGACACCGACTCCTGGTAGGTGAGGAAGAAGTTCTTGATGTGCGCGGCGCCGTAGCCCAGGCACAGGATGAAGTCCTTGTGCCCGAAGTGCGCGTAGTAGCGCATGACATGCCAGATCAGCGGGCGCGGGCCCACCATCTGCATCGGTTTGGGGATCATGTCCTCGGTGCCGTTGCGCATCCGCATGCCGTAACCGCCGCAGAACAGTACGACCTTCACTTCGCTTGCCTTTCTGCATGAGTGGATGCGGCGGCGTCGTCGAGCGTCGCATGATGAAGGTGGGGGAGCGGGTAGACGATCTCGCCACCCCAGTCGGTGACGTGCCGCAGCTGCGCGGTGATCTCCCGTTCCAGGTTCCAGGGCAGCACCAGCACTACATCGGGGCGGTCGGCGTCGATCCGCTCCGGTTCGCATATCGGGATGCGGGCGCCGGGTGTGAACCGTCCGTGTTTGTAGGGGTTGCGGTCGACGGTGTACTCGAGCAGGTCGGTGCGGATACCGCAGTAGTTGAGCAGGGTGTTGCCCTTGCCGGGAGCGCCGTAGCCCACCACGCGCTTGCCGGATGCCTTGGCGTCGAGCAGGAATCGCAGGAGATCCTGGCGCACCCGCTCGGTGTCTGGTCGCAGTTCGAGGTAGCCGGCGACCGCGTGCAGACCGGCATCGGCTTCCAGTCGCAGTACCTCGGCAACCCGTGCGGTGGGGGTGTCGACGCCCTCGGGACGGGCCCACACGCGCAGCGAACCGCCATGTGTGCCAATCAGTTCGCAGTCGACCACGGCCAGGCCGGCGGTGGCCAGGGCCCGCTGGGCCGACAGTAGCGTGTAGTACTGGAAGTGCTCGTGATAGATGGTGTCGAACTGGGCCAGCGCCACCAGGTTGAGCGCGTGGTGCACCTCGATGGACAGCCAGCCGTCGTCGGCCATGAGCGCACGCAGTGACCTGGTGAAACCCAGCAGGTCGGGGATGTGGGCGTAGACATTGTTGGCCACCACCAGATTCGCCGGTCCGCGTTCGGCGCGGACCCGGACGGCCATCTCCTCGTCGAGGAAGGCGGTCTCGGTGGGTACGCCCTTGTCGCGGGCTGCCGCACCGACATTCACCGACGGCTCGATTCCCAGGCACGGGATGCCGGCGGCCACGGCGTGCTGCAGGAGATAACCGTCGTTACTCGCCACCTCAATGATGAAACTATTATCAGTCAGATTTAGCTGTGTGATTGCCTGATCGACGAAGATCTTGGCATGCCTGACCCAGCTGTCCGAAAATGACGAATAATAGGCATATTCCGTGAATGTTTCCTCCGGAGTGATGAGCGCCGGAATCTGCAGCAGCAGGCAGTTTTCACACAGCCTCAGGTGCAGCGGATATGTCGGTTCGCACAGGTCCAGTTCGCCGGCGGTGAGGAATTTTTCACACGGCGGTGTGGCGCCCAGATCAAGAACGCTGCGCAGTCGATCGGAATGGCACAGACGGCATTGCACGAAGTTCCCCGCCTTTCACCGAGTTCGGGCTGCCCGCGCAGCGCCGGATGACCTGTGGTCGGCTCGATCCGGCCTTACGTTACAGCAGGATTGCGTGGTGTTCGGGCGCCCGGCGAGTGACCGATGGCGCCGAAGCAACTGGATTTCTGCGACCCGCAGAACCAGGCGTCCGGTCGGCAAACGCTCGAGCCTTGCGGTGCAAGGGTTTCGACCAGCTCGCACGGTAGATCTTGCGTAGTTCAACCTGCGATTCTGCGAATAGGGGAAATAGGGGGAGGCGTGCGGGAAACCGGTCGTCACGAATCCCGTTACTTTTCGGAAACGTTGGGGCACTATGGGTTACATTCTGCGCGCTACCGTGGTTGTGTAACATTCGGCATCTGGCCACCGAAAGACTCGGCGGCCACATCGATTGTCATGGTCCTGAAAGCCCCTGGGAAACCGGCGTCGGCCGGTCGTTGGAACTGATCAGCGGGGATCGGAACCGAGTTCTCCCGTGGGGGAGGTGCGTTCGTTTCATGAGTTACGAAATTTCTGCCGGTCGCGCCGTGCGCGCGCCCCGGCCTCCACGGCCCGAGCCGCGCTCGGATCGTGAACGCTGGCAAGCGGATTACGCGCGTCGGCTGTTTATTAGCGACTTGATCGTTTTAGTGTTATCCATCGGATTTGCCCAATGGATTCGCTTCGGCGGCGTGGGGGCCGAGCCGCCGCTGGCCTCCCAGCTACCGCTGGAAGTTCGCTACACCATGGTGTCGGCCATGCTGGCACTGGCGTGGTCGATCACGCTGACGCTCAGCGGCACCCGGTCGCCGCGCGTAATCGGCAGTGGCACAGAGGAATACCGGCGCGTGGTGGCCGCTTCCCTGAAGCTGTTCGGTGGGATAGCGATTGTATCGCTGCTACTTCGGGTCGACATCGCTCGCGGCTATCTCGCCATCGCCCTGCCGCTCGGCATGATCGGGCTCATGGTGGAGCGCCGGATCTGGCGGCGCTGGGTGGCCGGGCGCCGCGCCCGCGGCCACTACCGCACCGCCATGCTGGTGGTCGGCAGCCCGCAGGCGGCGCGGGCCATGCTCGCGGCCTTCTCCCGCGACCGTGAATCCGGATACCAGGTGATCGGGGTGTGCACCCGGGACGAGGGGGCGCTCGCGGACGCCGTGCTGGAGGTGGGCGGACGGGAGATCCCGGTTGTCGCAAGCGATCACGCCGTGATCGAGGCGGTCCGGCGGACGGGGGCCGACACCGTCGCGGTCACCGCCACCGACAACCTCGGCCCGGCCGACTTCCGCCGGATGGCCTGGGAGCTGGACGAATTGGGCGCCGAACTGATCGTGACACCGGGCCTGGTGGACATCGCCGGCACCCGGCTCACTCACCGGGTGGTCGCCTCCATGCCCATGCTGCACGTGGAGAAGCCGCAGTACGACCGCGCGAAGTCGATTCGCAAGGGCGTCTTCGACTTCTGCTTCGCCTGCGCCGCCCTGCTGGCCATCGCTCCGGCCTTGGCCGTCATCGCGCTCGCGGTGAAGGTCACCAGTCGCGGTCCGGTCTTCTATCTCTCCGAGCGGATCGGCCGGGACGGGCGGCCCTTCCGGATGATCAAGTTCCGCAGCATGTACGCCGACGCCGAGGCGCACATCAACGCGCTCATCGACAGCAGCGGCGGCAACCCGCTGTTCTTCAAGGTTCGCGACGATCCGCGGGTGACCGCGGTCGGCAAGGTCATCCGCAAATACTCGCTCGACGAGCTCCCGCAGTTCTTCAATGTGCTGCGCGGCGAGATGAGCATCGTCGGCCCGCGTCCGCAGGTTCAGCGCGAGGTCGACTCCTACGACGGCGTCATGCGCCGCCGCCTGCTGGTGAAACCCGGCGTCACCGGTCTCTGGCAGGTCAGCGGCCGCTCGGATCTGACCCCGGAGGATGCCATGCGCCTCGATCTGTCCTACGTGGAGAACTGGTCCATGGTCCTGGATCTGCTCCTGATCGCCAAGACCATCGGCGCGGTGACCAGGGGTGAAGGCGCATACTGACCGTCGATTCCGAAACCGTCGCGCCCGCTGCGTTCCTCGCGGCGGGCGCGTCCTGTTTCCAGAGGCGGCGGAATCTAGTGAACGGGTTTTAGTAAAAGGTGTTCACAAACCCTGCTGTGGTGTGGTTCACTCGGTGGCGAACGTGTTCCAAAGGAGGTTCCGTGTCCGCGCCGTCCATCCCCACCGGTTTCGACTTCACCGACCCCGACCTGCTCGCGCAGCGTCTGCCGGTCGAAGAGTTCGCCGCACTCCGCAAGCAGGCCAAGCCCTTCTGGGTGCCGCAGGCCAATGGCCTCACCGGCTTCGACGATGGCGGCTACTGGGCCATCTCCCAGATGGATGACATCAAGGAGATCTCCAAGAGCCCGGAGACCTTCTCCAACGAGGAGAACACCGCGGTCATCCGCTTCTACGGCGACATCGCCCGCGAAGAGATCGAGGTGCAGCGCTACCTGCTGCTGAACATGGACCCGCCGCGCCACACCAAGCTGCGCCGGATCATCTCCAAGGGCTTCACCCCGCGCGCCATCGAGTCGCTGCGCAACGCGCTGCGCGAGCGCGCCGAGCGAATCGTGCACGAGGCCAAGAAGAACGGCTCCGGCAACTTCGTCGAGCAGGTCGCGTGCGAGCTGCCGCTGCAGGCCATCGCCGAGCTCATCGGCATCCCGCAGGAAGACCGCGGCAAGATCTTCGACTGGTCCAACCAGATGATCGGCTACGACGACCCGGAGTTCAACGGTGACCACAAGGTCGCCACCGCCGAGGTCATGGGCTACTCCTGGAACCTGGCCGAGCAGCGCCGCGCCTGCCCGATGGACGACATCGCCTCCACCCTGCTGCAGGCCGACATCGACGGCGAGTCGCTGGCGTCGGACGAGTTCGCCTGGTTCGTGATCCTGCTGTCGGTCGCCGGCAACGAGACCACCCGCAACGCCACCACGCACGGTATGAAGGCGTTCGTGGACAACCCGGACCAGTGGGAGCTCTACAAGGAGCAGCGTCCGCGCACCGCTCCGGACGAGATCGTCCGCTGGGCCACCCCGGTCATCGCCTTCCAGCGCACCGCCATCGAGGACGTCGAGCTCAGCGGCCAGCTGATCCAGAAGGGCCAGCGCGTCGGCATGTTCTACAGCGCGGCCAACTTCGACGAGAACTACTTCGAAGACCCGTACAAGTTCAACGTGCTGCGCAACCCCAACCCGCACGTCGGCTTCGGCGGCACCGGCACCCACTACTGCGTGGGCGCGAATCTGGCTCGCCTGCAGCTGGATCTGATCTTCAACGCGATCGCCGACGTGATGCCGAACCTGCACCAGATCTCCGAGCCGGTGCGCCTGCGCTCGGGCTGGCTCAACGGCATCAAGAGCTGGGAAGTCGCGTACGAATGAGCGTCCGGGCCCCGAGGAGGTAGTGTGCGTAATCCGGTAGGGGCCCCGTTCTTTCGACCTATGGAGTCAGCATGAGTGAACCTCGCCGACGCGGCCGGATGCCGGCGGTCAGCGACGCCGACATCCGGCGCGTCGCGCGGTCACTGCTGGTCGACCAAGGGCCCGACGCGATCACGCTGCGGGCCATCGCGCGGGAGCTGGGCATCACCGCTCCCGCGCTCTACCGGTACTACGAATCCCGCGACGACCTCGTCGCCGCCGTGCGTACCGACGTATGTGCCGATCTGGCAAAGGATCTGGAGGCCGCCATCGAGGGCCTCCCCGACGACGCGGGCGTCCGCTTCTTCGCCATCTGCCGCGGTTTCCGCCGCTGGGGCCTCACCCACTCCCGCGAATTCACCCTGGTCTTCGCCTCCCCGGTCGGTGCCGGAATCACCAGCGCCATGCAGCAATTCGGCGAACCGGTCGGCCGCATCTTCCTCGGCGCCGCCGGCCGCCTCCTCACCGACTACGACGTCGTCACCCCGCCCACGGCCCTCATCCCGCCCGAACTCCGCGACGACCTCATCAAATTCCAGACCGACCTGCTCCGCGTACTCGCCGACTCCGGTCAGAAGTTCCCCGCCGAAAAGCTCGACCTCGGCGTCAGTTACGTCATGATCCAGTTCTGGGCCCGCCTCTACGGCCATGTCACCCTCGAGGTCTTCGGCAACTACCCCATCCCGGTCAGCCACCCCGACGTTCTCTTCGACTCGACCCTCGCCGACATCGGCCGCGGCATCGGTCTCGTCGCCGACTGATCAGCCCACCTTCCGCTGGACGCGGCGCATGAAGCGTTCGGAGTCGTCATCGGGTGATGGTCCGGCGTCGACGAATCCGTGGCGGAGATACAACGCGATCGCACTGTCGTTGCCGGACTTGACCGAGAGCACGACGTCGCGCCGACCCGCCCAGTCCACGACCGCGCGCACGGCCGCGTCGCCCACGCCGCGGCCGCGGGCCGGCTCGGCGACCCACAGCGAGATCAGTTCCGCCGCTTCGTCGTCTCGGATGTAGGCGCCGGCCATCCCCACGGGCATGCCGTCCAAGCGCACGATGACGTTGAGGGGGACATCGGTCAGCCGGGCGCGCCAGCGCTGTTCGGTGTCGCCGGGTCCGCTCCACTCCGCGAGGGTCGAACCGAAGGCCGACGCCGATTCGGTCAGGGCTCGCAGTCGGAGTTCGCGCCACAGGGACCAATCGTCGGGTCGGAGGACCTGGATTTCGATCATGGCGTCGGTTCCTGGGACGAATCAGCTTCGGGCGTCGGCCAATTCGGTGCGGCGCAGGTGGGCGGGTTCGTCGCGCAGGACGGGTTCGCTCAGGCCGATGCGTTGCTGGATGCGCTTCATCCAGGCCGGCGCCCACCAGACGCGGTCGCCCAGCAGCTTCATGGTGGCAGGGACCAGGAGCATGCGCAGGACGGTGGCGTCGATGATCAGGGCGGCGATCATGCCGTAGGCGATGTACTGCATGAGAACCAGGTCGGAGAAGGCGAAGGCGCCGGTGACCACCAGCAGGATCAGGGCGGCGGCGGTGATGATGCGGCCGGTCTGGGCGGTGCCGGAGCGGATGGCCTCCTCGGTGGTCGCGCCGCGCGCCCGGGCTTCGACCATGCGGGACACCAGGAAAACCTCATAGTCGGTGGAGAGGCCGTAGATGATGGCGATGATCAGGAACAGGATGTTCGCCTGAATCGGCTGGGGGGTGAAGTTCAGCAGGGTCGCGCCGTGGCCCTCGGTGAAGATCCAGGTCAGGATGCCGAGCGTGGATCCCAGGCCGAGCACGCTCATGAAGGCGGCCTTCAGCGGCAGGACCAGGGATCCGAAGGTGAGGAACATCAGTAGCGTGGTCATGGCCAGCACCAGCAGGATCATCAGGGGCAGCCGTTTCAGCAGCGCGGCGATGGCGTCGTGCTGAACCGTCGGCACGCCGCCGACCAGCACGGTCATATTGTCGGGGACCGGCAGTGCCCGCAGATAGTCGATGGTCTTGTCGTACTTGGTGGAATCGATCAGATAGGCCTGGGTGCGATAGACATTCGGCTGCGTCTGGGAGCGGGTCGGAATCTCGAAACCGGTCGAGAGCCCGGTGGTGATCAGTCCGGGAGCGTGGCTCGCCTGTTCGATGAAGGGGCCCACCTCGGTGCTGTCACTGGCGGTGATGAGCAACTCGATCGGGTCGGGCTTGCGGAGCGGGAAATAGGTATCGATCTGCTGCTGGGCGACACGAGTCGTATTGTCCGGCGGCAGATATTTCTCACTGAAACCGCCGAAGGCGATATTGCGGACCGGGACGATCAGCACCAGTAATCCGAGGATCAGGACCGCGGTGATCTCGCGGGGATGCCGCATCACCCAGCTGGTGGACCGGCCCCAGAAGCCCTCCTCCACCTCTTGCGCCGAATCGGTACGGCGGAATCGCTTGATGCCCAGGGCATTCACCCATGGCCCGAGGATCGCCAGCATGGCGGGCAGAATTGTGACGGCCGTCAGCGCCGCCAGGGTGACGGTGGCGATCGCGCCGTACGCGATGGACTTGAGGAAACCCTGCGGGAACAACAGCATGCCGCCCAGGCTGGCGACGATCATGGTGGCCGAGAACAACACCGTGCGGCCCGCGGTCATCACGGCGCGCCGGACTGCGGCGGGCGTGTCGTATCCGGCGGCCACCTCCTCGCGGAACCGGCTCACGATGAACAATGCGTAGTCGATGGCCAGGCCCAGGCCGATCATCGAAACGACCGGCGCCACGAAGGAATTCACCTCGGTCACATTGGTGATCGCCCGGACGATGCCGTTCGCGCCCAGAATCGTCAGTACGCCCATCAGGAGCGGCAGCGCCGCGGCGACCACGCCGCCGAAGATGAAGAACAACAGCACCGCGACCGCGGGAATGGCCAGCAGTTCCATGCGATGGGTATCGGCCGAAATGGTGTCGGTCAGGGCGGTCGAGACCGGTTGCAGGCCACCGACGTACACCTTGATACCCGGAATCGAGAACGCGTCCTTCACGGTCGTGGCGGCATTGTCCGTCAGCGCGACGGAGGCGACCGCGCGGGTCCGGTCCTTGGTGGCGAAGGCCGCGGAGGAACCACGGATGGCGGAGACCTCGGGCCAATACGTGGCGTACACGCCGGCGATGTCGTTCGGGAAGCGCTGGGTGAGCCCGTTGAGGCTGTCCACGATCGATTGGCTCACGTCCGGATCGTCGACGGTCTTCCCGTCGGGTGCCTGATAGAGCACGATCACATCGGCGGCGTGGTTCGGTCCGAACGCATTGGCGGCCAGCACCGCCGCCTGCGCGGACTCCGAGTTCGGATCGTCCAGACCGCCCGCGCTGAGCCGGCTCTCGAAGCCCCAGGCGTAGCCGCCGAGACCGAGCAGGGCGGCCGCCACGATGCCCAGAACGAGAAAACGGTGGTTGGCTACGAGTTTTCCCCATAGCGCGAAGACATCGCGGTCACGCGGGCTTCTCGTGGTCATACTGCACGGTAGCAGTCAAGATCACGAGGAGTGAAAATCGTTGTATCAGAATACAATAAGTGAATTCCGGAACGTGATTTAGCGATAGAAAACGAGTATGGATCGTGGTGAAAAGGCGGTGCCGAATCGCCGGGCTGTGATCACCCGGAGCTGAGTCGTGGCCGGCGCAGCGAGCCCATACGCTTCACGATCCGCGGCCGGCGCAGATCGCGGGCGATCCACTCACCCAGGGTCACACCGGCCGCCAGCGCCAGGCCGACGGCGAACGCACTGAACAATTGGTTGAGCCCGACGATCAATTCGTCATTGAGCAGCGCGTAGAGACCGCGATAGACGCGCAGACCGGGAAGCAGGGGAGTGATGCCCGCGACCGCCACCACCAACGGGGGAGTCAGGGCGCGGCGTGCCACCAGACCACCGGCCAGGCCCACCACCGTGGCCGCCACACCCGAGGACACGATCGGGCCGAATCCGAAGTGCTGGACCAGCAGATAGACGATCGTGGCCGCCGCACCGCTGACCGCAGCCGCCGCGACGGCGCGCCGCTCCGCATAACAGGCGAGCGCGAAGGCCGCCGAGGTGAGCGCGCCCGCGACCAGCTTCAGGGGCAGATTGGTCAGATCGCGGGTCGAGGTCATGTCGGCGATCGGCACCGTCGCCCCGAACACCTCCGCCACCCGCAGCGTGAAGGTGATACCGGCGATGATGCCGCCGGTCATCATGATCACTTCCAGCATGCGCGCCGACGCGGTGATCGGCGCGCCGGTAATGGCGTCCTCGACCGCGCCGACCAGCTGTAAACCGGCCAGCAGCACCGTGATTCCGGCGGCGATGATGAGCGAAGGGTCCAGATGCAGGCTCTCGGCGAAGGTGGAGACCAGGACCGCGGGCACGGTGGCGATGATGCCGCCCACCATGTGCTGGAAGAAGAACGGCAGACCGCGCCGATTCAGGATCCGGTTGGTGCGATCGATCATGGTGGTGGCGGCGAAGCTCAGCAGGGCGATGAGCAGGCCGCCATTGAGCAGCAGCGCCACCGCTGCGGCCATGACCGCCCAGCCGACCGTCGCGAGCCACCGCGGGTACGGGTGCGGCGCGGACGTGATCTCGTCCAGCGCCGCCAGCGCCTCCTGCGGCGGCACCAGTTCCCGGCGGATGCGGCGGGTCAGCCGATCGGCCGCCGCGAGGCGGGTGAAGTCGAGCGACCGGTAATGCACGACACGCATGGTGCTGTACGGCGGCAGCCGCGGTCCCCGGTCGGCGGAGATGCGAATCGAGTTGTAGGTGACATCGATATCGCACTTGGACAGCCCGTAGGTGGAGGCGATGAACTCGATCTGCGTCGTGGTGTCCATGACCGCGGTCCCGGACGCCAGCACCACCTCGCCCACCCGCTCGGCCAGATCCATCACCTCGGTGACTGTCGCGTCGTCGGTGACATCGATCGGCTGGACCGGAGCGGGCGCTTCGACCACCGCGTCGACGGTCGCGCGGCGGTCCGCGACCAAGCGGCCCACCGCCCCGGTCAGCATCCGACGCCACCGGGCGCGCAGCCCGGAAGGCGCCTCCGCCTCGATAGCCACATCGGTGCTCACATACAGCAACGTACACGGGTGCGGGAGATCACCAGGTCGAGCAGTTCGATGGCAGTAGTGTTTTCGAGTATGGCGACGAGCGGCGTTTCGATTTCGGAAGAGCTACGCGCGGCACTCGACGGCCCGTGGCGTGACGTGCGCGAACGAGCGCGGGACATCCTCGACGACGATCGCCTCTACGGCGACCCCGCCCTCGACATCAAAGCGGCGCGGGCGCGCGTGCTGGACCAGATGCAGCTGGTCGCCTCCTTCGGCTGGGTCGAGGGCGGCTTCCGGCACCCGGACGGCAGCCCGGGTGACCCGGGCGCGGTGGTCACCGCGCTGGAGATGCTGGCCTACACCGACCTGTCGCTGTGGGTGAAAAGCGGTGTGCAGTGGGGTCTTTTCGGCGGCGCGGTAGAAAACCTGGGCACCGAGCGGCACCGCGAGTACATCGACGAACTGATTCCGCTGCGCCTGCTCGGCTGCTTCGCCATGACCGAGACCGGGCACGGCAGCGATGTCGCCAACCTGGAGACCACCGCCACCTACGACCCGGCGACCCGGGAGTTCGTGGTCCACAGCCCGACCCCCTCGGCCCGCAAGGACTACATCGGCGGCGCAGCCGAACACGCCTGCATGGCAGCGGTTTTCGCGCAGCTGATCACCGGCGGCGAGAGCAAGGGCGTGCACTGCTTCCTGGTGCCCATCCGTGACGAGGCGGGCAGCGACCTGCCCGGGGTGACCACCTCCGACTGCGGTCTCAAGGGCGGCCTGCCGGGCGTCGACAATGGCCGAATCCTGTTCGACCAGGTGCGAATTCCGCGGGAGAACCTGCTCAACCGCTACGCCGACGTCGCACCGGACGGCACCTACAGCTCCGAGATCGAGAACCCCAGCCGCCGCTTCTTCACCACCCTCGGCACCCTCGTGCGCGGCCGGATCAGTGTGGGCGGTGCGGCCTCGGCGGCCACGCGGGTCGCGCTCAGCATCGCCGTCCGCTACGCCGAGCAGCGCCGCCAGTTCGCCGACCCCGACACCGGCGAGGAGACGGCGCTGCTGGACTACCGCAGCCATCAGCGCCGTTTGCTGCCGCTCGTAGCGCGTTCCTACGCACTGGCTTTCGCACAGAATGATCTCGTGCATCGCATGCACCTGGTGCAGACCGGCCGGACCACCGACCCGCGCGCCCAGCGCGCCCTGGAGAACCGCGCCGCCGGACTCAAGGTCGCCCAGACCCGCCACGCCACCCAGGCGATCCAGGAATGCCGCGAAGCCTGCGGCGGCGCAGGCTATCTCACCGAGAACCGCCTGGTCACCCTCAAGGCCGACACCGATGTGTTCACGACCTTCGAAGGTGACAACGTGGTCCTCACCCAGCTGGTAGCCAAGGACTTGCTGACTGCCTACGCCGATGAGGTGCGCGACCTCGACGCCCTCGGCTGGGTGCGCTTCGCGGCCACCATGGCGCGCGATGTGGTGCGCGAGCGATCCGGTGTGCGGCAGATGATCCAGCGCCTGCGCGACCGCGGCGACGAATCCGTCGACGAGGCCGACCTGTCCCGGCGGTCGGTCCAGTTGCAACTGTTCGCCGATCGCGAGGACTACATGGTCCGCACCGCCGCGCACCGGCTCCGGGCCCGCGCCAAGGAGACCGGGCCCTTCGAGGCGTTCAACAATGCCCAGGACCACATCCTCGCCGCCGGCACCGCGCACATCGAGCGGTTGGTGCTGGAGGCCTTCATCGACGGCATCGCGGACATCGAGGACCCGGACGCGCGCGCCCTCGCCGATTCCGTCTGCGACCTGTACGTCTACTGGACCATCGAGCAGAACCAGGCCTGGTACATCATGCACCGCTTCATGTCCGTGGAGCGTGCCAAGGCGGTGCGCCGCGGCGTCAACGAACTCGTCGATCGGCTACGGCCCCAGGCGCTCACCCTGATCGAGGGACTCGGCGTCCCCGAGGGGATGCTGCGCGCCGCCATGCTCGGCTGACCCGGTCGCCGTCACAGCTGAATCCTATTGCCTCCGTGCATCGTTGAGAGATTGCGCACACGACCCGCGTCACCAGGGCCGTCCGCCCCGGACCGAACCCATGCCGAGCCGGGCCCCGCAGCAGCCGCGACGGCACGGTCGGGCTGATTGTCGCCACCGTCCGCGGCGCGCGAGTTCTTACGGAACCGTGAAGTCATGCCGATACCCGCCGTGTCGGGTGGTGTCCGCACCCGCTCGTACGGCATCGTCGCTCGCGTTTCGATGATCGACACGAGGAGATGCGAATGGGCGAGGAGAACGGTCCGCTACCCCTGAATCGGCGCGCGCTGCTGGCCGCGGCGGTGATCACCGGTGCGGGAACCGCCGGCGTCGGCGGATTCCTGTTCGCGGAGAATGCCATCGGCCCGGCGCGGCTGACCGCCCGGCGCATCGTCGACGGCCTGCAGGCCGCCAACGGTTTCGTCCCGGGCTATCGGCGCAACCATGCCAAGGGTGTCGCGGTGGCGGGACGCTTCGAGAGCAACGGGGCCGGAACGGAGCTGTCGACGGCCGCGGTGTTCCGGCTCGGCAGCTACCCGGTGCACGGTCGGTTCTCGCTGGCGGGCGGCAAGCCGTTCGCGCCCGACGTTCTCGACGCGCGCCGGGGGCTCGGACTGCGGGTCACCCTGCCCGCCGGAGAGGAATGGCGGCTGGCGCTGCTCAATATCCCCGTCTTCACCGACACCTCCGCCCAGGACTTCCACGACCGGACCGCGGCCTACGCGCCGGACCCGGCCACCGGGAAACCGGATCCGGAGCGAGTACGCGCCTACCTGGCCACGCATCCGAAAACTGCTGCCGCACTGGAGATCATCAAGCGGAACCCGCCCGCGGCGAGCTTCGCCACCTCGACCTTCCACGGCCTCAACGCCTTCGAATGCGTCGACGCGCAGGGCACCCGGACTCCGGTCCGCTGGCGGCTCGAACCCGAAACCACCGGCGCCACCGGTGCATCCGGTGCATCCGGTGACGATCAGCTCTTCACGGGCCTGGTCCGGGACCTCCGCCGGGAATCGCTGCGTTGGAAACTGATCGCGGTGGTGGGCAATCGTGGCACCGATCCGACCCACGACCCGACCATCCCCTGGCCGGCGGAGCGGCGCGGCATCGATACCGGCACACTGATCTTGACCGGGGTCGCGAGCGAGTCCGCGGCCAATGTACGAGACGTCAACTTCGATCCACTGGTACTGCCGAACGGCATCGCGGCGTCGGACGACCGTGTGCTGCAAGCACGCTCGGCCGCCTACGCCGAGTCGTATCGACGCCGGGCGGGCGAGACGGCGACCCGGCAGCCGCTGCGGGTGGAGGGTCTGGCGTGAGCGGGGCGATGGAACCGGCCGGGACCACGGTCGAGGAACCGGATCCGACGACACCGGACGTGCTGGAGGCCGACGGCCCGGCGCCCGCCGAACCCACCGCGCGAGCGGGCCATTTCGACCTGACCACGCGGGCGCTGCACTGGCTGATGGCCGTGCTCATCGTGGCCATGCTGTTCCTCGGGGCCGCCCTGGTCGGATCGGTCGGGGATTACGGCGTGCTGCTGAGCATCCATCGGTCGGTCGGCATCGCCATCCTGGTGCTCGGTATGGCGCGGCTGGTCAACCGGCTGCTGCGGCGGGCGCCCGCCCCGGCGGCGCTGTCACCGGCCGAGCGCCGGATCGCGATGGCGTCGGAGCTGTCGTTGTACGCGCTGTTCCTGCTCCAGCCTGTCGTCGGCTGGGCGCTGGTGTCGGCTTCCGGGATTCCGGTGCGGATCGGGGGCGGCATCGACCTGCCCGCGATCGCGCCGGAGAACGCGCACCTCTACGCACAGTTGCGCACCCTGCACTCCTGGCTGGCCTATCTGCTGCTGGCCCTGTTCACCGCACACCTGTCCGCGGTGCTGTGGCATGCGATCGGGCTGCGTGACGGGCTGATGCGGCGCATGGTGCCCGAGCGCCGATCCTGAGGCACGGGCGGGCCGTCGGTATCGTGCAGCCGTGACTCGATCGACCGCGCCCGCCCCCACTCCGCCGGATCAACGGATACGCCGTGCCGCCCTGCCCGCCGTCGTGCTGGCGGGGGTCATCGTCACTGTGCTTGTGCCGCTGTCGTTTCCGGCGGGCGGCGGGTCGACTGGCGCGGATCTGGTGCTGGAGCGCGATATCCACTCGGGGCTGGACGCGCACATGTGGGTGTATCGAGTCCTGGTGTTCCCCAGTAACAGTTACGTCGTCCTGCCGCTGCTGTGCGCCTCCGCGGCGTGGTTCGCCTACCGCCGCCAATGGTGGCAGGCCGGATTCGCACTGGTGGCCCCCGAGCTGGTGGTGGCCGTCAATACCTTTGCGCTCAAACCGTTCTGGGACCGCAGGCTCGACCACTATCTCGCCTACCCCAGCGGGCACACCGTCCAGCTGGTCGCGGTCGTCACCGCCTTCGCGCTCGTGGCCGAATCCGCGCGAGTGCGGACCGGCACGGTGATCGTCATGGTGGTGGTGCTGCCTGCCGTCATGATCGGCATGGTCGGCTTCGGATACCACCATCCGACCGACGTCCTGGGCGGAACGGCGGCCGCGGTCGCGCTCGTGACCGCCCTCTACCTACCGTTCCGCTACTTCATGGCTACACCGGTTGCGGCGCTGTCTAATACGACGCCGCCCCCGCGATGATGAACCACACCACCCACAGCACAGCCACCAGGAAGCCGAGCGTCAGCATCACCCGCATGAGCCCGCGGGTCACCTCGATCCGGTCGCTGCGGCGCGGGTAGAGCTTGCGCGGGCTGAACCACGGCTCGGGGATGTTCAGACCGCGTGCAGACGCGTGCTCGCGCTCCAGCCGCGCCTGCTCCTCGGCGAAGGCCTCGGCCTGGGCCTGCTGCGGACCGCCGTGCCACAGCGTGGGATCCACCGGGCCCAGGAAGCCCTCGTTCAGCAGATCCTGTGGCGCGGGCAGATACGGCAGGATGCCCAGACCGCGGAACGCCCAGGCCACGTCATTGGCCGACCACTGCGGCCGCCCCCGCGAGAGCAGGCTGGTGAAGTGGTCGCGCAGCCGCCGCTCGTCGCCCAGCAGCGCCTGGAAGCTGGGATCGTTCCACAGCTGGGTGACCCGCAGGTTCGACCCGGGCGCCGGCACCACCAGCACGATGCCGTGGATGACGCGCTGGCCGAGTCCCCGCTCGGCCAGCCAGCTCTGCAGCGCGAAGGTGTGATCGCGGGACTTGTCCAGCGGACTGCGCTTGTCGCCGCCCTCGAAGCTGATGATCCGGTCGCCGACCCGCCAGGGGCCGTTGACCGGAATCTCGAGCTCGCCGTCCATGCGCTCCGACAGCGCCTCGGCCTCGATCACCACACAGCTGGTCGGCGTCCACACCACCGCGTCGAACGGATGCAGCTTATCGCCGTGGAACAGACTGCAATTGACGGTGGCGACGCCCTTGGGATCGGTGCTGCCCTTCCAGGTTCGCAGCCAATCGATGAGCACCTTCTCGGCGTGACTGCCGGCGGCGTTCTGCACTCGGACGAGCATCGGCTCTCACCTTCCTCGTCGAATCGATACCGGGAAATGGTACGGGCACAACACCCCAAATTACCGCCGGGCACGCCGCCGCGCTCAGTTCGCGGAGAGCTCGTGATCGTTCGGGAACAGGGGCAGTCGCAACGCGCCGGGCGCGAAGTCCGGCACCACCGCGTGCTTGGGCGCGACGGGGCGGATCCGACGATACGCGGCGCCCAGCTCGGGCCGCGGATCGGCCTCGTTTCGGTTGGGCCAGAACGCCATTGCGCGCTCGGCCTGGGCGGTGATGGTCAGCGACGGGTTCACGCCGAGGTTCGCCGTCACCGCCGAGCCGTCGGCGACATGCAGGCCCGGATGGCCGTACACGCGCTGATACGGGTCCACCACACCGCTTTCCGGGCCCTCGCCGATGACGCAGCCGCCGATGTAGTGGGCGGTGGCCGGGATGTTGAACACGTCCATGGCCAGCATCTGCACGTCGCCGTCGACCTTCGCCCCGAAGCGGCGGCCGACATCGTGCGCGAGCGGGATCCAGGTCGGATTCGGCTTGCCCATGCCCTGTTTGGTCCGCAGCTGCCCCCAGCGCCGGAACGAGGTCAGCGAGTTGTCCAGCGACTGCATGACCAGCAGGATGACCGACTTCTCCGACGCCCGCCGGGCATTGAGACTGCGCGCGAAAACCACCGGGTGCAGCAGCATGGCCAGCAGGAAGCGCAGGAACCGGAACGCTCCGCCATCGACCAGCGGCACCGACAGCGGGAACAGGCCGTTCTGGCCCTTGCCGTAGTGGCACACCTCGACATGGGTGTCGGGCTCGGGATGGATCGAGGAGGTGATGGCGATGCCCTCGGCGAAATCGTCGCGCGCCTTGCTCACCACGTTCAGGATGGCCTCGGAATTGGACCGGGTCAGCTCGCCCAGCCGCGGCGACAGGTTCGGCAGCACGCCCTCGTCCCGCATCTTGTGCAGCAGTTTCTGGGTGCCCAGCGCGGCCGCCGCGAACACCACCTGCTCGGCGGTGAACACCTTGCGCCCCTTGCGAATCCAGCGATCCGAGCGCTGTGTCTCGATGGCGTAGCCGCCGCCGGTCATGGGCCGGACCTTGGTGGCCGTGGTCAGCTCGAACACGTGCGCACCGGCCTGCTCGGCCAGGTACAGGTAGTTCTTGGGCGTGGTGTTCTTGGCGTTGTGCGGGCAGCCGGTGAAGCAGCGCGCGCAGTGGATGCAGCCGGCGCGCCTCGGTCCCGCCCCGCCGAAGTACGGGTCGTCCACCTCCTCGCCCGGCGCGGCCTCGTTGAAGAACACGCCCACATTGGTGGCGTGGAAGGTGTCGGCCACGCCCAGATCCTCTGCCACCGAACGGATCACGTCGTCGGCCGGGGTCATGCGCGGATTCGGGGCCACGCCCAGCATGCGCTGCGCCTGGTCGTAGTACGGCGCGAGCTCCGAGCGCCAGTCGGTGATGTGGGCCCACTGCCGGTCGGTGTAAAAGGCCGGCAGCGGCTCGTAGAGGGTGTTGCCGTAGATCAGCGACCCGCCGCCCACGCCCGCCGCCGAGAACACCGCGCACTTGCCCAGAATGCTGATGCGCTGGGTGCCGGTCAGCCCCAGCCGTGGGGCCCAGATCGACTTGCGCACATTCCAGTTCGTCTTGGGGATGTCCTCGGCGTTCCAGCGGCGGCCGGATTCCAGCACGGCGACCCGGTAGCCCTTCTCGCTCAGGCGCAGCGCGCTCACGCTCCCCCCGAACCCGGAGCCGATAACGACGACGTCATAGTCGAAGTCGGGCATGGTCTTTCCTCTCCCTGGGCTGTACCGATCAGCCTTCACCACTCGGGCCCGAACCGCAGCACGCCTGCGAATTCGCACCCTCCAATACGATGAGAAAATACTGATGTCATTCTCTCACCCGGGTGAGTATGACAGCGAACATATCGTTCGGCTCCGGCGGCGGCGCGGCGGCGTGCCCGGATGGAGATGGCGCGGCGATTGGGGTATGACCGGGTTGTGACAACCGAGCGGAACGCCGAACCGGTCTACAGCGACCGCATCCTCACCGTGCCCAACGTGCTCAGCGTGATCCGGTTGATCGGCGTCCCGGTTTTCCTGTGGCTGCTGCTCGCCGAGAAAGCCGACGGCTGGGCCTTCACGCTGCTGGTTCTCAGCGGCATCACCGACTTCCTGGACGGCAAGCTGGCCCGGTTGCTGGATCAGTCGTCCAAACTGGGCGCCATCCTCGACCCGCTGGTGGACCGCCTCTACCTGCTGGCCACCCTGGGCGGCTTCCTGATTCGCGGCATCCTGCCCTGGTGGGTGGTGCTGATCCTGGTCGGCCGCGATGCGATCCTGACCCTCACCCTCGGCATCTACCGGCGTCGCAACCTCCCCCCGCCCGAGGTCATCTACCTGGGCAAGGCCGCCACCTTCGCGCTGATGTCCGCGCTGCCCTGGCTGCTGGCGGGGCAGATGGACTGGGCGGCGGCAGGTTTCGGCCGCGCGTTCGGTGGGGCATTCTTGATCTGGGGCACGGCGGTCTACGTCTGGACCGGAATCCTGTATCTCCGCAAAGCCGTCGCCGTGGCCCGAGCGATACCGCCCGTGCCACACCATGATCACTCCCGATAGGGTGTGCGGCGGACGGATCGACGACGATCCCGAGAGGAACGCCCGTTGAAAGGACACTGCCAGTGACCGCAGTACCCGAGGATTTGCGCTACTCCGAAGAGCACGAGTGGGTGAGCAAAGTGGGTCCGACCCGGGTGCGGGTGGGTATCACCGATTACGCGCAGTCGCAGCTGGGTGACGTCGTGTTCGTACAGCTGCCGGCGGTGGACTCCGACGTGGCGAGCGGTGACAGCATCGCCGAGATCGAATCCACCAAGAGTGTGTCCGACATCTACGCCCCGCTGGCGGGGAAAGTCGTTGCGGTGAACGATCTTCTGGATGCCGAACCCGAGACGGTCAACTCCGACGCCTACGGCGACGGGTGGCTCTTCGAGGTCGAGGCGGAGTCCGCCGAGGCGCTCGAAGCGGCGCTCGGAAAGCTCCTCGATGCCGCAGGTTATCAAGGAGTTATCGGAGGCTGAAGGAGCCTTCACAGTTCTACCTGCACGGGTACGCCCTGGCAGGGTACGGTCAATGCCAACAGAAGTGCGCGCAGCCGGTGTCCGGATTATCCGGACCTACCCGAAGCGGGGAGTGGCCGGAGTGCCGCATCGCTGAGGGCATCAACTGCTTGCATGGATTATTCGGTTCGAGGAGGAGAGCAAGGGTGAGCGAGAACAAGGACCCGGGTTACCAGGAAACGGCAGCAGAGACCACTTCGGTGTTCCGTGCCGACTTCCTGAACGAGGTCGACACGTCGCGCACCGAGCAGACCGGCGAGCAGCCGGTGCAGGGAGTGGAGGGCCTGCCCGCGGGCGCGGCCCTGCTGGTGGTCAAGCGTGGTCCGAACGCCGGCTCGCGCTTCCTGCTCGACCAGCCGACCACCTCGGCGGGACGCCATCCCGACAGCGACATCTTCCTGGACGATGTCACCGTCAGCCGGCGTCACGCGGAATTCCGCCAGGACGACGACACCTTCCAGGTCGTCGATGTGGGCAGCCTCAACGGCACCTACGTCAACCGGGAGCCGGTGGATTCCTCGGAGCTGCAGAACGGCGACGAGGTTCAGATCGGCAAGTTCCGTCTCGTCTTCCTGACGGGACCGCGACCGGCGACGAGCGACTCGGGTCTATAGGACCGAGCGGAATGACTGGCGCAGCGCAGTGGACGCGCGGAGGCATGTCGATCGGCTCCGTGCTGGATCTCCTGCGTCCGGATTTTCCGGACATCACCATCTCCAAGATCCGATTCCTGGAGTCGGAGGGCCTGATCAGCCCGGAGCGCACGCCCTCGGGGTACCGCCGCTTTCATGTGGCGGACGTCGAGCGCCTGCGCTTCGTGCTGACCGCGCAGCGGGATCAGTACCTGCCGTTGAAGGTGATCAAGGAACAGCTCGAAGCGATCGACAGTGGGGCGGCGACGCTCGGGGTCCGGGAGGCCCGGGCCCGGGCGAACGCCGTGGGAGGGGCCGTGCCCGATTCCAGACCTGGGCCCGACACGAGAGATGGTCTGTCGCCCAATGGAGGCGGCCGCCTGCGGCGGCTGACCGCCGTGCCCGGTGAGGTATCGCCCGAGGAGCTCCGGTTCGACCACGAAATCCGGATCACCCGGGCGGATCTGCTCGAGCAGGCGGGCATCGACGAGAAGTTTCTGACCGAGCTGATTCGCGCCAACCTCATTACCCCCGGTGCCGCAGGCTATTTCGACGGCGACGCCGTCACGCTGGCCCGCACCGCCAAGGCTCTGAGCGAATTCGGTTTGGAGGCAAGGCATCTGCGCGCCTTCAAGCTGGCCGCCGATCGCGAGGCCGCCATGGTCGCGCAGATCGCGGCGCCGATCGCCAAGAGCCGTGACGCGGATGCCCGCGCCCGGGCCGAGGAGACGGTCCGCGAGTTGGCGGCATTGTCGCTGACTCTGCACACCTGCCTGGTGAAGACCTCTGTGCGCGCTTCCCTCGGGGGCTGAATTCTTCGCCTAGACTCGGTATTACAGCCGGGTTGGGCGGCCGGTGAGGATCTTGGGAGGCAGTGCGATGAGCGAAATGCGTGTGATCGGCATCCGTGTCGAACAACCACAGAATCAGCCCGTGCTGTTGCTCCGAGAGGTCTCCGGCGACCGCTATCTACCTATTTGGATCGGCCAGGCCGAGGCCACCGCGATCGTGCTGGAGCAGGAGGGCGTCACGCCCATCCGCCCGCTGACCCACGATCTGATCAAGATCCTGATCAAGGAGCTCGGGCACACCCTCAAAGAGGTGCGGATCGTGGATCTGCAGGAGGGCACCTTCTACGCCGACCTGGTCTTCGAGAATGATCTGCGCATCTCCGCGCGGCCCTCGGATTCGGTGGCGATCGCGCTGCGGGTGGGCTGCCCGATCTATGCCGAGGAGCCGGTGCTGGAAGAGGCCGGACTGGTCATGCCGGACGAGCGCGAGGACGAGGTCGAGAAGTTCAAGGAGTTTCTCGAATCGGTATCTCCCGACGATTTCAAGGCCACGGACAGCTGACCAGTTCCTGACCTGGTAATGATCTTCAAATGGGACAAAACACGGTCTCTACCTCAGGTTTAGGGTTAAAAACACGCGGCTGATCAAGCTTTGCCGGTGGCGATTCTGCCGCGACAATCAGGGGAGTAGCCTCGATTGTTAGGCCAACGCTCCAGCGTCGATTGATAGAGCCCGAGCCCTGATAGGTAAGCAGTAAGGGAGTAGTCAGTGGGAGATCAACCGCAACCTCAGGATGTGGTGCAGCCAGGGCTGTTCCCCGATGACACGGTGCCCGACGAACTCGTCGGCTACCGCGTGCCCAGCGCTTGCCAGGTGGCCGGCATCACCTACCGCCAACTCGATTACTGGGCCCGCACCGGACTGGTCGTTCCGTCCATCCGCAGTGCCACCGGATCCGGCAGCCAGCGCCTGTACTCGTTCAAGGACATCCTGGTCCTGAAGATCGTCAAGCGGCTCCTCGACGCCGGCATCTCGCTGCAGAACATCCGCATCGCCGTGGATCACCTGCGCAGCCGAGGCGTCGAAGACCTCGCCGGGATCACCCTCTTCTCCGACGGCACCACCGTCTACGAGTGCTCCTCCGCCGAAGAGGTGGTCGATTTACTGCAGGGTGGCCAGGGCGTGTTCGGCATCGCCGTCAGCGGCGCCATGCGCGAACTCACCGGAGCGATCGCCAACTTCCCGGCCGAGCGCGCCGAGACCGCGACCACCTCGGACCGTCCCGAGGACGAGCTGTCCTTCCGCCGCAAGGCCCGCATGAGCAAGACCGGCTAGGCACCCTTTCCGGACGCGCGTCGCTTCCTGCGGCGCGCGTTCGGGTATCCGGGGCAGGCCGTTTGAACTGCGCCACAGTCTGAAACCTGCCCAGGCAACATTCTTGTAACCTGGCGCCGCTTAGACTGACAGTGCGTCGCAGCCGTGCGGGAGAGTTCCGGGGATAGTCTCGGACGCCGAAGGAGCAGCACCTCCCCGTCAATCTCTCAGGCACCAGGGACCGTGCGGAGTTTCGACGCCTCTGGAAAGTGGTGACCTCGCGTCACCCGCCCATGGTGAAAGGTCAACGGCCGCAAGGCCGGGGTCCGAATCTCTCAGGCATCGAGGACAGAGGGGGAGGGCAGACGACACGTCGGCCGCCGGGCCGACCCCCGCCCACCCCTTGGAGAGCAGCCGTGATCTGGACTCGATCCTTCGCCGACCGCCACATCGGCCCCGACAGCGGCGAGACCGGCCGCATCCTGGAGGCCGTGGGTGTCGAGTCGCTGGACGACCTCGCCACCCGGGCCGTGCCCGCCGGCATCCTGGACGCGCCCGAGGGCAACGGGCTGAACGCGCTGCCCGCCGCGCTCTCCGAGCACGAGGCGCTCGCCGAGCTTGCGGCGCTGGCGAATTCGAATACCGTGGCCACCTCCATGATCGGGCTGGGTTACTACGACACCCTCACCCCGCCGGTGCTGCTGCGCAATCTCGTCGAGAATCCGGCCTGGTACACGGCGTACACGCCGTACCAGCCGGAGATCAGCCAGGGCCGCCTCGAGGCGCTGCTGAACTTCCAGACCATGGTCGCCGACCTGACCGCCATGGAGGTCGCCAACGCCTCCATGCTGGACGAGGCCACCGCGGCGGCGGAGGCCATGACGCTGCTGCAGCGGGCCAACCGCAAGAGCAAGTCCGAGCGGCTGCTCATCGACACCGATCTGTTCCCGCAGACCCGGACGCTGCTCTACACCCGGGCCGAGCCGCTGGGCATCGAGATCGTCGAGGCCGATCTGGCGGACGGGCAGCTGCCCGAGGGCGACTTCTTCGGCGTGATCGTTCAGCAGCCGGGCGCGTCCGGCCGCATCGTCGACTGGGCGCCGGTCATCGAGGCCGCGCACGCGCGGGGCGCGCTGGTGGCGGTCGGCGCGGATCTGCTTGCGCTGACGCTGATTACGCCGCCGGGGGAGCAGGGTGCGGACGCCTGTTTCGGCACCACGCAGCGCTTCGGCGTGCCGCTGGGCTTCGGCGGGCCGCACGCCGGCTACCTCGCGGTGCACAGCGCGCACGCGCGGCAGCTGCCGGGCCGCCTGGTCGGCGTGTCCGTGGACGCGGACGGCAACCTGGCCTACCGGCTCGCCCTGCAGACCCGTGAGCAGCACATTCGCCGCGAGAAGGCGACCTCGAACATCTGCACCGCTCAGGTGCTGCTGGCCATCCTGGCCGCCATGTACGCCTCGTATCACGGCGCGGACGGGCTGCGCTCGCTCGCGCGCCGGGTGCACGGCCACGCCCAGTGGCTGGCCGCCGGCCTCCGCGACGCGGTGGTGCACCAGACCTTCTTCGACACCGTGCTGGTGAAGGTGCCCGCGGGCGCGGAATCCATTGTGACCAAGGCGAAGGGACGCGGGATCAACCTGCGGCTGGTCGATGCCGATCATGTGGCGATCGCTTGCGACGAGGTCACCACCGACACCCACATCGTCGACGTGCTGGACTGCTTCGGCGCGGAGATCCCGGTCGGCCCGGAGGGCGCGCTCTTCCACGGCAAGCAGCGCCCGCACATCGAGGTCCGCACTTCGGAGTACCTGACCGCGCCCGCGTTCACCAGGTACCGCACCGAGACCGCCATGCTGCGCTACCTACGCGCGCTGTCGGACAAGGACATCGCCCTGGACCGCAGCATGATTCCGCTCGGCTCCTGCACCATGAAGCTGAACGCGGCCGCGGAGATGGAGTCCATCACCTGGCCGGGCTTCAACCGGCTGCACCCCTACGCCCCCGTCGAGGACGCCCGGGGCCTGATCAAGCTGATCGAGGACCTGGAGGGCTGGCTGTGCGCGGTCACCGGCTACGATCGGGTTTCCTTGCAGCCCAATGCCGGTAGCCAGGGCGAGTACGCGGGCCTGCTGGCCATTCGCCGCTACCACCTGGATCGCGGTGACTCGCATCGGGACACCTGCCTGATCCCCTCCAGCGCGCACGGCACCAATGCCGCCTCCGCCGCCATGGTGGGCATGCGGGTGGAGGTCGTGAAGACCCGACCCAACGGCGATATCGACCTCGACGATCTGCGCGCCAAGATCGCCGACCACGCCGAGCGGCTGGCCTGCATCATGATCACCTACCCGTCCACCCACGGCGTGTACGAGCACGAGGTGGCCGAGCTGTGCGGGCTGGTGCACGAGGCCGGCGGCCAGGTGTACGTGGACGGCGCGAATCTCAATGCCCTTGTCGGACTGGCCCGTCCGGGCAAATTCGGCGGCGATGTCAGCCACCTGAACCTGCACAAGACCTTCTGCATCCCGCACGGCGGCGGCGGCCCGGGTGTGGGCCCGGTCGCGGTGCGCGAGCACCTGGCGCAGTACCTGCCGGGCAATCCCCTCGAAAAGGGTTCGCACGCGGTGTCGGCGGCCATGTACGGCTCGGCCTCGATCCTGCCGATCACCTGGGCCTACATCCGCATGATGGGCGCCGACGGCCTGCGCCGCGCCACCCTGACCGCCATCGCCTCGGCCAATTACATTGCGCGCAAGCTGGATCCGCACTTCCCGGTGCTCTACACCGGCGACAACGGCATGGTCGCCCACGAGTGCATCCTGGATCTGCGTGAGATCACCAAGCGCACCGGCGTCACCGTCGACGATGTGGCCAAGCGCCTGGCGGACTACGGCTTCCACGCCCCGACCATGAGCTTCCCGGTCGCGGGCACCCTCATGGTGGAGCCCACCGAGAGCGAGAACCTCGAAGAGCTGGATGCTTTCATCACCGCCATGATCGCCATCAAGGGCGAGATCGACCAGGTCGAGGCCGGGGTCTGGCCGGTCGAGGACAACCCGCTGCGCGGCGCGCCGCACACCGCGGAATGCCTGGTGGGCGAATGGGATCACCCGTACAGCCGCGAACTCGCGGTCTACCCGATGGGCGTGAAGCACGCCCGGGCCAAGGTGTGGCCCTCGGTGCGCCGCATCGACGGCGCCTACGGCGACCGCAATCTGGTGTGCTCGTGCCCGCCGCTGGACGCGTACGCCGAGTGATCGGAGACTGACCGTCGAACAGTGAAGCGGGCCCGCCGGGGCGGGGGCCCAGTGGGGGGTCTAACCAGTGGGGCCGGCGCCACAGGCGGGGCGGGGGCGCGGGGGCCGGGCCCCCCCCCGGGGGGCGCTGGGGT